>NZ_JAUQWH010000051.1 GCF_030757795.1 Actinoplanes oryzae | reverse complement strand
TACGGCCTACACGTTCCGGGTCACCGCCACCAACGCGATCGGCACCTCCGCGCTCTCGGACCCCTCGGCGCCGGTCGTGCCGTCGGCGCCCGTGGTCTACGCGCCGCCCGGCGCCCCGGCGGCTCCCACGGCGACGGCCGGCACGTCGTCGATCACCGTGTCGTGGCCGGCCGCCTCAGGGGACGTCGCCGGCTACACGGCCTATGCGACGCCGGGCGGTAACTCCTGCTCGACCAGCACCCTCACCTGTGTGATCGGTGCGGTCGCGGGCACCAGCTATACCGTCACCGTGGTCGCGCACGGGCCCGGCGGCTCGTCCGCCGCGTCGCCCGCGTCCAACGCCGTGACGCCGACCGCCCCGGTGGTGCCGCCGGACGTGCCCGCCGACGTGCCGACGACCCTGACGACCGACAAGGGCCCGGTGGCGCTCGCCGCGCCGGACCAGACGCTCTCGGTCATCGGGACGGGCTTCGCGCCGCACTCGACCGTTCGCGTCACGCTCCACTCCGAGCCGATCACGCTGGGCACGGTCACCACCGACGCGCAAGGCGCCTTCGCGCTGCCGGTGCGGATCCCGGCGGCGCTGGACACGGGCGCCCACACGTTCCTCGCGCAGGGCGTGGACCGGCAGGGCGCGACGCACCGGATGGCGTTGCCGGTCACGGTCGCGCCGACCACGACCGGCAGCTCGGGCAGCGGGGAGACGAGCCAGCAGACCACGTTGCCGGTCCCGCGGGGCGGTGCCCTCACGCTGATCGACGCCTCCGGTTCCCCCGTGAGTACGGTCACCGTGGCGCAAGGCACGTACGCCCTGGACGCCACGACGGGCACCATCACCTTCGTTCCCGTGGCGGGCTTCACCGGCCGGGCGACACCCGTCGCCTACCGGCTCACCGACGCGGTCGGCACCGTGGTCACCGGCAGTTACACCGCCGTCGTCACCGCCGCCGGCGAAGGTCCCGAGGGCCCGCAGCCGTCCACCGGCTCGGCGCGCGTGGTCGTCGGCAAGCGCGTCGTCACCAGCGGGCGCCCGAGCCGCGCCACGATGACGGCGACCGCCACGTTCAGCAGCGCGGTCCGGGGGCGGCACACCGTGCTGCTCTGGAGCACCGTCTCCGGGCGGCGCCTCACCCTCGGGCGCGGGGCGGTGGTGACGAGCACGGCTTCCCGGCGGGTCGTCGTGCCGGTCACGCTGAACGCGGCGGGACGGGCGCTGGCCGCGCGACCGGGCGGCTACCCGGTCGCGGTGGCGATCACGACGGTGCCGGCGAGCGGGCGGACCTTGCGCGCTTCCCGGCGTACGCACCTGGTGCTCAGCTCCTTCACGCTGCCGCGCGCGGTCTACTTCGCCTCGGGCTCGACGGCGATCGGCACGGCGCAGGCGCGGTATCTCGCCGGGGTGCGCCGGCAG
Source organism: Actinoplanes oryzae (assembly GCF_030757795.1). Classification (GTDB taxonomy): domain Bacteria; phylum Actinomycetota; class Actinomycetes; order Mycobacteriales; family Micromonosporaceae; genus Actinoplanes. The sequence goes on along the minus strand of NZ_JAUQWH010000051.1, from coordinate 49,482 downwards.
CTGGCGGGGGTGCGGACCGTCACGTGCACCGGCTACACCGACGACCGTGGATCGCGGGCGGCCGGGCTCGCGCTGGGACGGCAGCGGGCGCGGGCGGTGTGCTCGGCGGTCGCGGCGGGGCTGGGGGTGCGTACCGTCGTCGTCAGCAGGGGAGAGGCGAACCCGGCGGCGAGCAACAGGACCGCGGCCGGCATGGCCCGCAACCGGCGGGCCGACCTCACGCTCACCTACTGAGCGGCGAGCGCCAGGGCGACCAGCATGAGGGTGGTCGCCAGCTCGACGCCGGCGCCGATGAGGTCGCCGGTCATGCCGCCGAAGCGGGCCACGGCGCGGCGGACCTGCACGACGATCGCCAGGGCGGTCAGCGCAGTGAACAGCGGGCCGAGCCACGGGGTGCCGGGGACCGCGGGCACCGCGACGGCCATCGTCAGCAGCGTCGCCAGGGCGACTCGCCAGGCGGGGACGGTCTCGGCGACCAGGGCGCCGAGGCCCTCCGGGCGGGCGGCCGGGACGCCGCGGCGGCAGATGAGGGTGACGGCCAGGCGGCCGGTGGTCCAGGCGGCGACGAGGGCCCAGGCGCCGAGCTGGGCCACGGCTGCGGTCTGGAGCAGCAGCGTGAGGACGATGGCCGCGACCCCGAACGGCCCGATGTCCGACTTTTTCATGATTTCTAGGGCCTGGGGGCCTCGGCGGTAGGAGCCCAGCGCGTCCGTCGTGTCGGCCAGGCCGTCCAGGTGCAGGCCGCGGGTGAGCAGGACGCCGAGCGTGACCGTGACGGCCGCGCCCAGCAGGCCGGCGGGCAGCACCTCGTGCACGCCGGCGAGGGCCAGGCCGAGCAGCGCGCCGACCAGGGGCGCGAGGGTCATCGCCCCGCCGGCGACCGTACGGTCGACGCGGCCGCCCCGCAGCGGCAGGACGGTCAGCGTGGTGAAGGCCAGCCGCAGGGCGTCAGACACTCGCGGGGCCGGGGCCGTCCGGCTCGGGCTCCACGAAGGCGGCGTCGTCGTCCAGCCCGCCGTCGCCCGGCTCTTCGAGCAGCGCCGGGTGCACCGGCAGGGCGCCCGCCAGCGCGATCGCCGTCCGCAGCAGCGGCAGCGCGGCCAGCGCGTTGGCGCCCTCGCCCAGGTCCAGGCCGAGCTCCAGCACCGGGGTCAGGCCGAGCACGTCCGCGCCCTGCCGGACCAGCGCGAGCTTGCCCGCGTCGGCCAGCAGGCACCAGTGCCGGCTCTGCGGACCCAGGTCCCGCGCGATCAGCCCGGCCGCGATGCCCACCGGCCCGTCGACCAGCACCGGCAGCCGGGCGGCTGCCGCGCCCAGCAGCACGCCGGCCGCCACGGCGAGGTCCGCGCCGCCCAGCTGGGCCAGCAGGTCCTTGGCGCCGCGCGGCTCCTGGCGGATGCGGTGCATCGCGTCCCGGACGGCGGCGCAGCGGCGCATCCACGCCTCGTCGTCGTAGAACCCGCCCGGCACGAGCACCCGGGGCAGCACCGCCACCGGTTCGGCGCCTGTGGTCGCGGCGAGGACGGCGGCAGCCGCGGCGTCCGTGCCGGTGCCGCAGGCGGCGATGACCAGGGCCTCGCGCCCGTCCTCGGCGGCCTGGGCCGCCAGGCTCCACCCCTGGCGCAGGGCGGCGTCGACGGCCTCGGCGGTCAGCACCGGGCCGTCCTCCATCGCGCCGCTCTCCGGTACGCGCACCACCGCCAGATCCGCCCCGGCACTGCCCGCCAGCCGGGCCAGCGCGCCCGCACCGGCCTCCGCCTGACCGGCCCGGCGCTCGCCCTCGGCGGGATCGCTGCCGCTCGCCGCGCCGCCCGCGTGGTGGCCGGCCAGCAGCAGCACCCGGGCCGGGCCCCACGGGCGTGGGGTCGCGGTGCCCTGCGTCGCCGCGGCGAACTCGACGGCCTCGATCAGCGCACCCAGGCCGGCGCCCGGAAGGTCGAGGGTGACCAGCCGATCGCGGGCGTCCGGACCGGCGTCGCTGTCGGGCAGCGGCAGGTCCATGCCCGGCTCGATCTCGGAGACGTCGCCGGCGCCCGCGGTGACGGCAACGATGTCGGGGCGCTCCGCCGTCGCGGTCCCGGTGAGCGGCGTGGCGGCAGCCGCCACGCGCACGGCCGCCGGCGGCTCGACGGTCACGCTCTCGTCGGCCTGGACGTCGGTCACGATGCCGGGCTCGTCGGGGGACGTCTTGAGCCACGCGGGGCGGCCGGCGACGACGAGCACCACGCGGTCGCAGGCGTCGGCGAGCGCCTGGTTGGCCGTGCCGACCGCGTCGGCGAAGGCGCGGCCGAGCGGCGTCTGCGGGACCAGCGACAGGCCGACCTCGGGGCTGACCAGCACGACCCGGCCGGCGCAGGAGCGCACGGCCTCGGCCAGCGCGGTGACCGTCGCCACGTCGTCGTTGGGCTGGTGTGCCGGGTCGAGCAGGGCGGCCACCCAGCCGCCCAGGTCGTCGATCAGCAGCGTGTCGTCGGGCTTGGCCTCCGTCAGCAGGGCCGTCAGCCGGGCCGGGTCGGCGCCGGTCTCCTCGGTGCTCCAGGCCTGCGGGCGGCGGCGCTGGTGCGCCTCGATGCGGGCCAGCCACTCGGGGTCGTCCTGACCGCCGGCCGCCGTCGCGACATAGCGGACCGCGGGCGCGTCGGCGACCAGAGCCTCGGCGAACGCGGACTTCCCCGACCGGATCCCGCCGAGCACCAGAACCGAATTCCACGACATGACCCGTACCTTAGAGCCGTCATGGTCGTTGCCGTGGCGCGCCCCGCCCGCGCGCCCGCACGGGCGCGTCGCGCCGCACACCGTAGGGTGGGACGAAAGCTCATTCGAGGAGGGCGACAGCACATGCCGTGGAGTTGGCGGTACGAGGGCGTCGACGGGCAGCCGGTGGCCGGTCCCCAGGAGTCGTTCAGCAGCCAGGCCGACGCCGAGTCGTGGCTGGGGCAGGTGCACCGTGACCTGGCGGCCGCCGGGGTCACCCAGGTCAGCCTCGTCGAGGACGACCGGGTCGACTACAAGATGAGTCTGCTGCCGGGCGAGTGAGCAGCAGCTTCCAGGTGAGCCGCGGGGCGCCCCGGAGCGCCTTCGTGCCCAGCCCGGTCTTCATCGGCATCCTCGCGCTGGTCGTGGTCAGCGGGTGGATGACGTGGACCGGCTTCGGCAACATCCGCGTCGACGTCTTCCTGCTGGTCATCTCCGGGTGGATCCTGTCGCTCTGCCTGCACGAGTACGCCCACGCCCTGATCGCCTACTTCTCCGGCGACCGGGGCGTGGCGGACCGCGGCTACCTGCGGCTCAACCCGCTGAAGTACACGCACCCGGTGCTCAGCATCGTCCTCCCGCTGATCGCGGTGGTGCTCGGCGGCATCGGCCTGCCCGGCGGCGCGGTGTGGGTCGACCACGCGCACATCCGCAGCAAGGTCAAGGAGTCGCTGATCAGCGCGGCGGGCCCGGGCACCAACGTGCTCTTCGCCCTGCTGCTGGCCATCCCGTTCTGGTTCGGCGCGGCCGACGACGCGCTGGTGATCAGCGGCGGCACGGCCTCGCTCGGCCCGCACGGGGAGTTCTGGCTGGGCCTGGCGGCGCTGGGCTTCCTGCAGGTCACCGCGAGCCTGCTCAACTTCCTGCCGGTGCCCGGTCTGGACGGCGGCAACATGCTGCGGCCCTGGCTCAACCCGGCCTACCAGCGGGCCTACGACCTCTTCGCGCCGTACGGCTTCCTGCTGCTCTTCGTCCTGCTGTGGCAGTCGAGGATCAACGTCATCTTCTTCGACGTGGTCGACTGGCTGTGCGCGCTGATCGGGATCCCGGGCGATCTGGGGCAGGTCGGGCTCGCGTTCATGCGGTTCTGGAGCTGAAAGGGGGTCCCGGCACGGGACCCCCTGACCGTTACGGCCGCTTGGCCGGGCTCACGGTCTTGGCCGGGTCGCGCTCGGCGATCCCGCCCACGACCTCGTCGATCGCCTTCATCAGGTCGGCCTCGAGCTTGACGCCGGCCGCCTTCGCGTTGTCGTGAACCTGCTCGGGACGCGAGGCGCCCACGATCGCCGCGGAGACGTTGTCGTTCTGCAGCACCCACGCGACGGCGAGCTGGGCCATCGACAGGCCCGCCTGCTCGGCCAGCGGCTTGAGCTTCTGGACCGTGGTGAGCATCTCGTCGCTCATGTAGCGCTGGATGATCTGCGAGTTGGACTCCGCGCGCGATCCGGCCGGCGGCTGCTTGCCCGGCTCGTACTTGCCGGACAGCACGCCCTGCGCGATGGGGGAGAAGACCACCTGGCCGACGCCCAGCTCGATGCTGGTGGGCACGACCTCGGCCTCGATGACCCGCCACAGCATCGAGTACTGCGGCTGGTTCGACACGAGCGGGATCTTCAGGTCCTGCGCGAGCTCCCAGCCGGCCCGGATCTCGGAGGCGGTCCACTCGGAGACGCCGATGTAGTGGGCCTTGCCGCTGTGCACGACGTCCGCGAACGTCTGCATCGTCTCCTCGAGCGGTGTCTCGTAGTCGTAGCGGTGCGCCTGGTAGACGTCGACATAGTCGGTCTGCAGCCGGCGCAGCGAGCCGTTGATCGACTCCTGGATGTGCTTGCGGGACAGGCCGCGGTCGTTGCGCCCCGGTCCGGTCGGCCAGAAGACCTTCGTGAAGATCTCCAGCCCCTCCCGGCGCTCGCCCTTCAGCGCGCGGCCCAGGACTTCCTCGGCCTTCGTGCCCGCGTACGTGTCCGCGGTGTCGAACGTGGTGATGCCCACCTCGAGGGCGGCGCGCACACAGGCCTTCGCCGCGTCCTCCTCGACCTGCGAGCCGTGGGTGATCCAGTTGCCGTACGCGATCTCGCTGATCATCAGGCCGGAGCGGCCCAGGTGACGATATTCCATGGAGCGGAGGCTACCCGCCGGTTCACTTACAAAACGGGGCGCGTCTCCGCCCGCTGCCGCTCGATCTCGCGCGCGACCTCGGCCGGGTCGGCGTGCGCGTGGTCGATGAGCGGCTCGCCCCGGCGGTCGAGGGCACCCCAGCGCCCGTCCGCGTCCGCCACGACGAAGGCGACCGGGTGGATGAGCAGCTTCGCATGCACCGCAGGTACGACCACCTGACCGGCCGCGTCCACCACGCCGACCCCGTCCCCGGCGTCGACCACGGCCAGCCCCTCCTCGGTGAACCCGTCCACCGGGCCGCCGCCGGTCAGCACCGTCACGAACCCCTGGTAGCGCGGCGCCACCACGATCCGCCCGTGCCGGTCGACCGCACCCCAGCCGCCGCGGCGTACCGGGGCGACCCCGCGCCGGAACGGCCGCACCTCGTCGAACCCGCCGGGCACGATGACCCGGTTGTGCCAGTCGACCGCGATCCAGCCGCCCTCGTCCTCCCGCGACACCCAGGCGAGCCCGTCGGAGAAGGGCCCGACATTCCGGTACGCCGACGTGTCGTCGATCAGCAGCGCGCCGGACTCGTCGATCAGCTCCCAGGCGTCCGCATCGGGCTTGCGTACCCACGCGGCACCCTCGGCGAAGGTCTTCGCCTCCGCGTAGAGCGCCGGGACGACGAGGTCGCCGCTGCTGTTTGCGTACCCGTGCAGGCCGGTCTCGTGATCCGCGGAGGGCTGCGGCGGACGGCTCTGCTGCAGAATCTCCTCCCGGGACCGCGGGTACGGCCCCCAGCCGCCCTCCTGCACGCGCGCCATCACGGCGTCGAGCGCGGCCCCCGTCCGGGCGACGAGCTCGGGATCCTCCACCCGCCGCAACTCCAGCGCCCGCTCGAAGTGGTTGCACGCCTCGAGATAGCGCCCCTGCTCGTAGCACGACCGCCCGGCGTTCACGTGCATCTCGGCCCGCAACCGCGCGGGCAGCTCGACGGAGTTCGCCTCCGCGTAGAGCCGGTCCGCCTCCGCGAAATCACCCCGCCAGTGCTGCACCCCGGCGACCCGGGCCTGCACGAGCGCGGTCAGCGCCAGCTCACCGGCGGCCTCCGCGTGCCGCAGCGCCTCCCGCCCGTCCGCGAGCGCCCGCCCGAACTCCCCGAGCAGCCGGCTCGTCACCGCCCGCAGGCTCAGCAGCCGTGCCCGGATCGCGTCCCGCTCGGCGTACTCCAGCCGGTCGCTCAACCGATCCCGCAGCCCCAGCAGCAGCTCGGGGTCATCGGCGCGCTCCCGCAGCGTGACCGGGTCCACCACCCACGCGTACGCCGAGAGCACCTCCTCAGGATCCGCCCGCCGCCGCTCGACCTCCACCACCGGCTCCGGCGGAGGCGCCACGGTAAGCACCGGCAACTGCACCGACGGCGCCCGTACGGGGTCCTCGCCGCCCTGCGCGTCCTGCACCTCCGCAGCCGGCTCCTCGACGGCTGTCTCCGGCTCCTCGCCGGCGTGCTCCTCTTGGGCGTCCTCTGCCTGGGGCTGCTCTTCCTTCTGCTCTTCCTGGGGCTGCTCTTCTTCAGCTGCAGTGTCTTCGGGCTCCGCTTCCGGGGGCGCCGCTTCCTCGGCCGGCGTGGCCTCGGCCTCGGATTCCTCGCCCCGGGGTTCCTCTGCCTGTACTTCCTCTGCCTGCGGTTGCTCTGCCTGTAGTTCCTCGGCTTGGCCCTGCTCCGGGTGCGTGCCATCGCCCGGTAGCTCCGCCGCTTCCGGGCTCTCGGTGTCTGCGGCTTCCTCCGGCTCACCCGCGTCGCCGGAGTCCGTCTCCCGGTCCGAGTCCTCGGCATCCGGCCCCGCGGGAGCCACATCATCCGACGTTGCTTCTTCCGACGGCGGCTTCTCCTCGCCCGCCTCGTCAGAAGCGGGCTCCTCGACTACGACAGCAACCGCATCAACCTCGGCAGACCCATCGTCCGCGGCGTCCTCGCCGCTCTCCGCGATCGCCTCGGCAGTCTCCGGGCCTTCGGCGCCCTCGTCCGTGCGCGCCTCGACGTCCTGCTCCTCGAGGGGCGCTTCGTCCGGCTCCGCCTGGACGAGTTCGGCCTCGACCGCCGCTTCCTCGATCGCCGCTTCCTCGATCGGTGCTTCCTCGACCGGCGCCTCCGCCGGTGCTTCCTCGGCCGGTGCTTCCTTGGCCGGGACGTCCGTCGTGGCCAGCGCGTTTTCACCGGTGCCGGAGAACCAGTCGAGCCGCACGGGCACATCCGGAGAAACCGGCGCGGCGGGCACAACCTCCGCCGACGCCGGAGCCGGCGAGACGGGCAGCGACTCGGGATCAGCCGTAGCCGCACCCAGCCCGCTCATCTTCAGCAGCCAGCCAAGCCCGCGTTCCTCGTCCTCGTTCCCGGCGCCGCCGTCCGGGGCCCCACCGAGGTCGCCGCCGGACGCACCGGCCTCGCTCGCGAGATCATCAGCGCTCCCACTTCCGATCTCGCCGGCAGGCGCGCTACCGAACTCGTCGGCAGGCGCGCTCTCGAGCTCCCCGGCAAGCGCGCTACCGAGCTCCCCGGCAGCCGGCTCGATCTCCCCGGCCACGAACGGCGGCCCGCTGGCGGCAGGCTCGATCGCCTCCGCCGCCGCAGCCCCGCCCGTGAACGGCACCCCGCCGGGCACCTCCGTGATCGCCGTGTCCTCCAGCGATCCGGTCGCCGCCTGCTCCCGCGGCTCGCCGAGCGCAGCGCCCTCCCCGGGCAGCTCCGTGATGGCCGTGTCCTCGAGCGAAGGATCGACGCCGGTCGGCGCGCCCGACGTGCCCGCCACCGCGGAGCTGCCCGCCGTGCCGGCCGGGGCGGTCGCCTCGGACGCAGCGCCGTGACGACCGGGATCCGCTGCTGGCGAACCCGGGTACAGCGGCCCACCGGCCCCGGCCACCGGCGCCCGAGTCTGCGCCGCCGGAGCGAAAGATGGCGCCGGCGACGCGGCTGCCGGCGACGTGGGGGTAGGCGCCGAGGACGTCGGGGCGCTCTCCCGCGACGGTGCCGGCAACCGGGTCTCGGTCGGCGGCTCGACGTCGCGCGTCCCCGGAGCACCGGCTCCCACCTGCGGCGCGAACGAAGCCGACGACGTAGGCGACGGCGACGCCTGCGGCGAGAAAGGTGTGGCCGCACTTCGAGGCGTGAAAGGCGGCGCCGCACTCTGGGGTGCGAACGGCGGCGCCGCACTCTGGGGTGCGAAAGGCGGCGCAGCCTGCTCAGGCGCCGCGTAAGGAGGCGTGGGCGGCTCCTGCCCGTAGGGCGCCCGGGCGGAGGCGTCCGGGGTAGGCGCCGGGCGAGCGTCCTGTGATGGCGCCGGGCGGGCGTCCTGGGAAGGCGCGGGGCGGGGGTCGGCCGGGGGAGACCAGGGCGCGTTCTGTGCCGTCGGCTGGGGCGCCGGGAAGCCGCCACGGGGCAGCCGGTCCTCCTGGGGCGGACGGCGAAGGTCCTGGCCGGGGCGGGCGTCCGGGGCGTCGTGCCGGTTGTCCGGAACCTGCTGCCACCCCTGCTGGGCGGATTGGCGCTGGTCCTGCGCCGCGGGCCGCGAGCCCTGGCGCGGATCGACCGGACCCTGCCAACTCTGCCGCGAGTCGACCGGCCCCGGCTGCCCCTGGCGCGCGTCGAACGGCGTGCGGTCCTGCCCCGGCTGCTCCTGGCGTGGGTCGAACGGCGTGCGGTCCTGCCCCGGCTGCTCCTGGCGTGGGTCGAACGGCGTGCGGTCCTGCCCCTGCGCAGCGAAGGGCGCCCGGCTCGGATCCGGTGCGGCGTGCGGCGTCGCGGCGCCGGGCGCGGGGGAGTGGCCGCCCGGCTGGCGCTCGTGCGGCTGGGGCTGCGGGCGCTGCTGGTTCCAGGACGGTTGCTGAGCCCGGGGCTGCTCCCAGGATCCCGGCTGCGGTCCGTCCCAGGGCGAGGACGGCGACCGCTGCGGCTGGGCGGCCTGCGGAGGCTGCGCGGGCCGCGAAGGCTGCGGGGCTCCCGAGGGCCGCGCGGACTGCTCCCACGCGGGCGGTGGGGGCTGGTCCCACGCGGGCGGCTGCGGCCGGCCCGGCTGCCCGTAGGGCGAGTGCGGCTGCTCGTATCCCGGCCGCGGCTGCTGGTAGGCCTCCTGCGGATAGGACGCGGCCTGCTGAGGGCCAGGCTGGTAAGGATCGGCCTGCTGAGGACCGGGCTGGTAGGGGTCGCCCTGGTGGGGAGCAGGCTGGTGCGGGCCGGGCTGGTAGGGGTCGGCGTGGTGGGGAGCAGGCTGGTGTGGGCCGGGCTGCGGGGAGCCCGGCGTGCCCGGCTGGCGGAAGCCCGGCTGCTGGGACTCGGGCAGCCGGTCCGGCAGCGGCACGGGACGGTTCCAGGACGGCTGGCCGCCCGCGGCCGGCCCGCCGAAGCCCTGCCCGCCGCGGCCGGGACCCTCCCACGAGGGCGGCGGCTGCGGGGGACGTCCGACCGAGGCGCGTCCCGAGGCGGGGGAGACCGGCCGGGCGCCTCGGCCCGGCGCCCCGGAGTCGGGCCCCGCGTAGCCGGCGCCCGAGACGGGCGGGACGGCGCGGCCGTAGCCCGCGCCCGAGACGGGCGGGACGGCGCGGCCGTAGCCCGCGCCCGAGACCGGGGGGACGGCGCGGCCGTAGCCAGCGCCTGACACCGGGGGGACGGCGCGGCCGTAGCCGGGGCCGGAGACGGGGGGACCGGAGACCGGCATGCCCTCGAACGGGGCGCCCGAGGTGGGGGCGTCGAACGACGGCGGGGACGAGGCCTGGGCGATGGTCTTGAAATCGGCGTCCCAGGCGGCCGCGGCCGAGGCGGCGGCCGACGCGTCGTACACCGGGTGGTGGACGGCGCGGCGCCGGCCCGGGTCGCCGGGGTAGCGCTGGCCCGGGAGGGGTTCCCACTCCCAGGTGATCTCGTAGACCCAGGCGGGCTCGTCCTCCCAGCCACCGTACGGATAACCGCTGTGGGAGCTCCAGCCGTTCATCGGGCACCCGGACAGGTACCGGACAGGTGGCTACTGAGCGTCACGACGATCCGCCTTGTCGAAATTGCATGGTGGCGTCGCGGAGCGGCGGGTAGGGTCGCCGGGCTCCGCTGCGGGGTTCTCGTGAAAGGAGATTAACGGCGTGGACCTGCCCGACGCCAGGGTGCCCCTGCTCTCACGAGTCCAACCGTTACGCGAGTGGGTCACTACGTTCGGTGCCCTCTCGTGGTCGGGTTTCCGGCGGTACATGTCCTACCGGCAGGCGACCATAGCCGGATCGTTCACCAATATCGTCTTCGGGTTCCTCCGGTGTTACGTGCTGCTCGCCGTGGCGGCCGGCGCGGTGGGGCAGCAGGCCGCAGGGTACGACGCCCGGCAACTGGTCACGTACGTGTGGGTGGGTCAGGGTCTATTCGCCGTCATCCTGCTGTGGGGCTGGACCGAGCTGGCCGAGCGCATCCGCACCGGCGAGGTGACGGCCGACCTGCTGCGGCCGGTCCACCCCGTGACCAGCTATCTCGCCGCTGACCTGGGCCGGGCCCTGCACGCGCTGATCTTCCGCTTCCTCCCGCCGCTCGCGGTGGGCGCGCTTTTCTTCGATCTGTACGCCCCCCGGCGCTGGTTCACCGTCCCCCTCTTCGCCGTCTCGATCGCCCTGGCGACCGTCGCGTCGTTCCTGATGCGCTTCCTGGTCAACGCCAGTGCCTACTGGCTGCACGACGTGCGCGGCCCGATGACCTTCTGGACCCTGTCGTCGGGTGTGCTGGTCGGGCTCTACTTCCCGCTGCGATTTCTCCCCGATTGGCTGACCGTCGTCCTCTACGTGGCGACCCCTTTCCCCGGGCTCATGCAGACGCCGGCGGACGTGCTCGTCGAGCGGGACCCCGTACCTCAGCAGTGGGGTCTCGTGGGTTTGCAGTTGATCTGGGTGCTCGTGCTGCTCGGGCTGGCGCGGCTGGTCCAGCACCGGGCGCAGCGGCGACTGGTGGCCCAGGGTGGGTGAGGTGAACGCGTACGTCGCCCTGGCCAAGGGGCAATGGCGCTCGGTCTTCTCCTATCGCACCTCCTTCGCGGTCGATCTGCTCAGCAATGTCCTCTCGTCGGCGCTCGACGTGGTGACCGTGCTCGTATTGTTCCGCGCGACCCGGACCGTCGGGGGTTTCACCCTGGCGGAGGGGCTGCTCGTTGTCAGCCTCTCGTCGCTGTCCTTCGCGGCCGCCGACCTGGTGGTGGGTAACGTCGATCACCTCAAGACGTACGTGCGGAGCGGCACCCTGGACGCCGTCCTCGTCCGGCCCCTGCGCGCGCTGCCTCAGCTGCTGCTCATGGACCTGCCGATCCGCAAGGGTCTGCGCGTGCTCGTCGGCCTCGCCGCCCTGATCGTGGCCCTGAACCTGAACGACATCCCGTGGGACGCGTCACGCGTCGTGCTCGTGATCACAGCTCCTGTTGCCGGGGCTGTCATCTTCGGGGCGATCTTCGTCATCAGTGCGAGCACCGCGTTCTGGTGGATCGACTCGGGCGAGGTGGGCAGCGCGTTCACCTACGGGGGGCGGGACTTCACGGCGTACCCCGTGTCGGTCTATGCGGGCTGGTTCCGGGCGCTGTTCGCGTACGCGCTGGGCTTCGGTTTCGTGGCCTACCAGCCGGCGGTGACGCTGCTGGGCCGCGCCGATCCGCTGGGCCTGCCCGCCTGGACGGGCTTCCTGTCGCCGCTGCTCGCGCTGGTCGCGACCGGCGTGGCGGCCCTGGTGTGGCGCGCCGGCATCAAGCACTACCGGAGTACGGGATCCTGAGGGGAGCAGCGTGACCAGCGTCATCGACATGCGGGGCCTGCGCAAGGACTTCACGGTACGGGTCCGCAAGGGCACGTTCCGCCGCGAGAAACGCACGGTGGCGGCCGTGGACGGCATCGACCTGAGCATCGCCCGGGGCGAGATGGTGGGCTACATCGGCCCGAACGGCGCCGGCAAGTCGACCACCCTCAAGATGCTCACCGGCGTGCTGACGCCGTCCGCGGGCGAGGTGTCGGTCTGCGGCCTCGCCCCGGTGCCGCAGCGCACCCGCCTCGCGCTGCGGATCGGTGTCGTCTTCGGCCAGCGCTCGCAGCTGTGGTGGGACCTGCCGCTGCACGAGTCGTACACGCTGCTGCGTCACATCTACCGCGTGCCGCCCGCCGATCACGCCGCCCGCCTGCGGCGCTGCCGGGAGCTGCTCGGCCTCGACGAGTTCCTGGACACGCCGGTCCGCCAGCTGTCCCTGGGCCAGCGGATGCGCGGCGAGCTGACCGCGGCGCTGCTGCACGGCCCCGAGGTGCTGTTCCTCGACGAGCCGACGATCGGGCTCGACGTGGTGAGCAAGCAGGCGGTCCGCGGCTTCCTCGCCGAGCTCGGCGCGGGCGGCGACGTCACGCTGGTGCTCACCACGCATGACCTGGCCGACATCGAGCGCCTCTGCCGCCGCCTGGTGGTGATCGATCACGGTCACGTGGTGCACGACGGCACGATCGAGGACCTCCATTCCCGGTACGGCTCCCGCCGCCGCCTGGTCGCGGACCTCGACGCCCCGCTGCCGCCCGGCTTCGTGGTCCCGGGCGCCGACCTGGTGACCACCGAGGCCGACGGCCATCGCGTCACCTTCGAGCTGGTCTCGTCGTCGGCCGGGGCGGTCGCGGGCGCGCTGGCCGCCGTGGGCCTGCGCGACCTGTCGCTCCAGGAGCCGGACATCGAGGACGTCGTGGCCCGCCTCTACGCCGCCGGCTAGCGATACTCCTCGATCAGGATCGCCCACGTCCCCGGGCTCAGCGCCTCGTAGTAGTGCGGCACGTCGCCGGGGAAGGACGCGTAGTCGCCCGGCGCCAGCTCGGTCGTCTCGCCGGCCGGCCCCGTCCGGAGCAGCCCCGCGGCCACCACGATGTGTTCGACCGTGCCCGGAATGTGCGCCTCGGCCTGGCGGGGCGATCCCGGCTCGAGCTCCAGCACGTACAGGTCACGCCGCGCCTGCGGGGCCCCCGTCGCCAGCACCCGCGCCACGAAGTCGGCGTGGTCGGCGTGCAGCCGCGTCTGCTCCGCCGCCCGGATCACCTGCACGGTGGGCGCGGGCGGTTCGACCAGCCTGCTGAAAGGTACGCCCAGGGCGACGCCGAGCGACCACAGCGTCTCGATGCTCGGGTTGCCGGTGGCGTTCTCGAGCTGGGAGAGCGTGGATTTCGCGATGCCCGCCCGCCGGGCCAGCTCGGCGAGCGAGATGCCGGCCCGCTCCCGTTCCCGGCGCAGGGCCGTGGCGATGGTGGCGAGCGGCGGCGCGGACTGATCCATGTTCACTCCGTCGGTCGGGTCGTTCGGTTTGACGAACGGCAGGCGGGTCGTTCATTATTTTGAACCATGCGTACGTCGAAGCGAACACCGCCTCGGGGCGGCGCGCTGTCCCGTTCCCGCCCGGCCGGTTCGCCCCGGGACGGTGCTCTGCTTCGCGACGCGGCTGCCATCGCGGCCGCCATGATCGCGGTCGGCGGGTCCTTCGGGGCGATCGCCGTGGCGTACGAGCTGCCGCTCTGGGTGCCCTTCGCCATGTCGACCCTGGTCTTCGCCGGGGGCGCCCAGTTCCTCGCGGCCGGTCTGCTGGCGGCGGGCAACCCCGTCGCGGCCGTGCTGGCGGGCCTGCTCCTGAACGCCCGCCACCTGCCGTTCGGCATGGCCGTCGCCGACACGATCGGCCCCCGGTGGCGCGATCGCCTGCTCGGCAGCCACCTGATGACCGACGAGACGGTGGCCTTCACCCTGCGCGAGAAGGATCCGGCCCGGCGCCGCCGCACGTACTGGATGATCGGCCTCACGCTCTTCACCTCCTGGAACGTGGGCACGGCGCTCGGCGTCCTGATCGGCACGGCCGCGGGCGACCCGGAGGTGCTGGGCCTGGACGCGGCGTTCCCGGCCGGCCTGATCGCGCTGATCCTCCCCGCCCTGGGCGACCGGGCGACCCGGGCGGCGGCGGTGACCGGGGCCGCGCTGGCCGTCCTGCTGACCCCGGTGCTGCCCGCGGGGTTGCCGGTGTTGTGTGCGCTGCTCGGGCTGCTGGTCCTCTTCGTGCCGCGCATCCGGTCCGGGCCCCGGCGCCGGTCCAAGCTCTCAGGCCGTTTCTGGTTCCGGTCCGAGTGCTGAGCCCGTCCCCGGCCCGGACGGTGATCCTCGCGCCGAGCCCGTCCCCGGCCCGGACGCTGATCCTCGCGCCGAGCGCGTCCCCGGCCCGGACGTTGTTCCTCGCGCCGAGCCCGTTGCCGTCAGCTGCTCCCGCCCCGGCGCTGGTCCGCGGTCCGGTAGCCCCCGTGGGAGTGACTCATGACACTGCTCGTGGCCATCCTCGTCCTGGGCGTCGGGACGTACACGATGCGGCTGAGCGGGGTCCTCCTCCGCGACCGGCTCGAACTCTCGGAACCGGTCCAGCGCCTCCTGCCCATGGCGGCAACCACCCTGCTCGCGGCGCTGGCCACGACGGCAGCCCTGACGGAGAGCGCCGCGTTCGTGGGCCCGGCGCGGCCGCTCGGCGTCCTGGTGGGAGCGCTCCTCGCCGCCCGCCGCGCACCCTTCGTCGTGGTCGTCGTGGCGGCAGCAGCAACCGCCGCCCTGCTCCGCCTCGCCGGACTGCAATAACCACCCGCCGCGAGCGCCCATTTAGCTCCGCGCCGCCGATGCCTGTCTGGCTCCGAGGTGCGCACGCTTCGCAGCGGCGGCGAGTCGCGTTGCGGTGGCCGCGCTCCGCGAGGATGCCGGTGGCCGCGCACCGCGAGGGCACCGGCGGCCGTTCCTCGTGACGGGTTGCCCCTGTGGCGCCCGGCCCGCGCGGCGGACACGAGGCCGGGGAACGCCAGGCCGGGGACGCCAGGCCAGGGACGCCCAGGCCGGGGACGCCCAGGCCGGGGAATGCCAGCAGGGTCAGATCTTGGCGCCGAACTCCACCTGCGGCTTCGGCACGCGCATCCGGCGGAACGAGATGCCGCGCATGATGCCGTAGAGGTAGAGCGACCCCATCCGCTCCTTGGTGTCCGGGAAGCGCTCGGTCACCAGCTTCTTGATCCGGCGCGAGATGAGGAAGCTGTCGACGATGACGCTGATCGCGAGCAGCGCCCACAGCAGGTTGGCGGCCAGCTGCACCTGGATCGGCATGTTGCCGAGCGAGCCGATGAAGACGAGGATCGCGCCGCCGAAGAACCAGGTGCCGGCCGTGCGACGGGAGTCGACGATGTCCCGGACCAGCTTGCGCTCGGGCCCGCGGTCCCGGGCGAGCAGGTAACGCTCGTCGCCGGCGCGCATGCCCGCGGTGGCCTCGGCGCGCTCGGCCCGCTGGCGCTCGCGCATCGACTTGTACGCCTCGCGGCGGTTGGCGGGCGCGGCGGCCGCGTCGTGGCGGCGCTGGCTGCTCTGCCGCTTCGGCGTCTGCTGGCCAAGCTCCTTCTTCGAGGGCGTGTAGCCCTTGCGGACCGGCTCGGTGGCAGGGTCGGGCTCGGTCACCGTGGCGGTGGAGTCGGCGACCAGATCAGCGGACTTGCGGCGAAACAGCGAGGACACCCCCGCAGCGTAGCCAAGTCAGGTCACAAATCCGAAACCGCGCCTCCCACCGGCGGGCGGGAGACGCGGTCTTGGGGCGATCAGATGCGCTCGACGTGGGCGCCGAGGGCGGCGAGCTTGTTCTCGAAGTCCTCGTAGCCTCGGTTGATGAGGTCCACGCCGTACACGCGGGAGGTGCCCTCGGCGGCCAGGGCCGCGATGAGGTGGCTGAAGCCCGCGCGGAGGTCCGGGATGACCAGGTCGGCCGCGTGGAGCTTGCTCGGGCCGGCGATGACCGCGGAGTGCTTGAAGTTGCGGCGGCCGAAGCGGCAGGGGGTGCCGCCGAGGCAGTCGCGGTAGACCTGGATCGTGGCGCCCATCGAGTTGAGCGCCTCGGTGTAGCCCAGGCGCTGCTCGTACACGGTCTCGTGCATGATCGAGAGGCCGCGGGCCTGGGTGAGGGCGACGACGAGGGGCTGCTGCCAGTCGGTCATGAAGCCGGGGTGCACGTCGGTCTCCAGCGCCACGGCCTGCAGCTCGCCGCCCGGGTGCCAGAATTTGATGCCGCCCTCGACGCCCGTGACGCCGGGGCGGCTGACGCGGGCGTCGGTGACCTCGTACTGACCGCCGATCGAGCGGAAGACGTTGAGGAACGTCATCATGTCGGCCTGCTGCGCGCCCAGGACCTCGATCTCGCCGCGGGTGGCGAGGGCGGCGGCGGCCCAGCTGGCGGCCTCGATGCGGTCCGGGATCGGCTTGTGCTGGTAGCCGTACAGCCGGGGGACGCCCTGAATCTCGATGACGCGGTCGGTGTGCACCTTGATGATCGCGCCCATCTTCTGCAGGACGCAGATGAGGTCGACGATCTCGGGCTCGATCGCGGCGTTGCGCAGCTCGGTGACGCCCTCGGCGCGGACGGCGGTGAGCAGGACCTGCTCGGTCGCGCCGACGCTCGGGTACGGGAGCTCGAGCTTCGTACCGTGCAGGCCGTTGGGGGCCGTCAGGTGCATGCCCTGGGGGGTCTTGTCGACGATCGCGCCGAACTCGCGCAGCGCCTGGATGTGGAAGTCGATCGGCCGCGGGCCGATGTGGCAGCCACCCAGGTCCGGGATGAACGCGTGCCCGAGCCGGTGCAGCAGGGGACCGCAGAACAGGATCGGGATCCGCGAGGAGCCGGCGTGGACGTTGATCTCGTCGCTGCTGGCACTCTCCACGTTCGTGGGGTCCATGATCAGCTCGCCGTCGTCGGTGCCCTTCGTCACCTTGACGCCGTGCAGCTCGAGGAGGCCGCTGACGACCTCGACGTCGCGGATGCGCGGCACGTCGAAGAGCGTGCTCGGGGTCTCCCCGAGCAGGGCGGCCACCATGGCCTTGGAAACCAGGTTCTTGGCGCCACGGACCCGGATCTGCCCGTTCAGCGGCGTACCGCCGTGGACGGCCAGGACGTCGTCGGTCAACGCAACCTCCTGAGGCGGGCGCATCAGCGCGCCCGGAGCGAGTAGGGGTGCTGCCGGCGGTGGGGGGTACACCGGAGGCAGCCGCCCGGGCAGCATAGCCCTGCGTGACCATCGCGAAAATCACCACAACGCCCAGCGCGGCACGAATTGCTGATGATTAAGCCAAGAAAAAGGTACGGCGGAGCGCTGGGCTTATCATCCGCTACTCAACGTGACGGACTTACGGGAGGGCGAGCATCTGGTCGAGGGCCACGCGGGCGTACTTCGCGGTGTCCTCGTCGACCGTGATCTGGTTGGGCACGCGCCCCGCCACCAGCTCCTCGAGCGCCCACACGAGGTGCGGCAGATCGATGCGGTTCATGGTGGAGCAGTAGCAGACCGTTCGGTCGAGAAACATGATCTGTTTGTCCGGGTGGGCGAGCGCCAGGCGACGGACGAGATTGAGCTCGGTGCCCACCGCCCAGGCCGACCCGGCGGGCGCGGCGTCGAGCGCCTTGATGATGTATTCGGTCGAGCCCACGTAGTCGGCGGCGCGCACGACCTCGTGGCGGCACTCGGGGTGGACCAGCACGTTGACGCCGGGCACCCGCTCGCGCACCTCGCGCACGCTGTCGATCGTGAAGCGCCCGTGCACCGAGCAGTGCCCGCGCCACAGGATCATCTTCGCGTCGCGCAGCTGCTCGGCCGTCAGCCCGCCCTGCGGCTTGTGCGGGTCGTAGAGCACGCAGTCGTCGAGGTCGAAACCCATCTCGAGGACGGCCGTGTTGCGGCCCAGGTGCTGGTCGGGGAGGAAGAAGACCTTCTGACCCTGCTCGTACGCCCACCGCAGCGCGCGCTCCGCATTCGACGACGTGCACACGACGCCGCCGTTGCGGCCGACGAAGCCCTTGATGTCGGCGGAGCTGTTCATGTAGGTCACCGGGACGATGTCGCCGGCGATGCCCAGGTCGGCGAACTGGTCCCACGCGGTCTCGACCTGCCCGAGCACCGCCATGTCGGCCATCGAGCAGCCGGCGGCCAGGTCGGGGAGGATGACCTGCTGCGCGGCGCTGGTCAGGATGTCGGCGCTCTCGGCCATGAAGTGCACGCCGCAGAACACGATGAACTCCGCGTCGGGCTTGGCGGCGGCCTCGCGGGCCAGCTTGAACGAGTCGCCCGTGACGTCGGCGAACTGGATGACCTCGTCGCGCTGGTAATGGTGGCCCAGCACGAAGACGCGGTCGCCCAGGGCGGCCTTGGCGGCGGTGGCCCGGGCGACCAGGTCGGGGTCGCTGGGCGCGGGCAGGTCGCCGGGGCAGTCGACGCCGCGCTCGCTGGCGGGGTCGGTGCCCTGGCCGAGGAGCAGCAGCGCGAGAGGGGTGTTCGCGGGTTCGGTCCAGGTCGACGTCACGCCACTATGTTTCCACAGCGTGACGTCGATCGAGGTGTGGCGAAGCCCTCAGCGCGGGCGGCGGCTCTGGAAGCGCGTGGCGAGTTGCTTCAGCTTCGCCTGGTTCTCCGGCTTGGCCAGCTGGCGGCGCCCCTCGGAGATCACCTTCTGGCCCTGCGGGCTGGCAAGGAACTTCTGCAGTCTCTGAACAAGCGTGGGCATGCCTATAACGTTGCCAGCCGAGGCTGAGCGAAACCTGTACTTTCTGCTCGTGCGCGTACTCATCTGCCCCGACAAGTTCGCCGGAACGCTCAGCGCCGCCGAGGTCGCCGCCGCCGTGGCGCAGGGCTGGCACGAGGTCGCGCCCGCCGACGAGTGCGTGCTGCGGCCGCTCTCCGACGGCGGCCCCGGCTTCGTCGACGTGCTCGGCACCGCGCTCGGCGGCCGCCGGACAACGGTCGCCACGGTCGACCCCCTCGGGCGCCCGGTGCGCGGAGAGGTGCTGCTCGCCGGCACCACGGCCTATGTCGAGAGCGCCCAGGCGTGCGGCCTGCACCTGCTGACCGCGGAGGAGCGCAACCCCAACACCACGACGTCGTACGGGCTGGGCCTGCTGCTGGCGGCCGCGGTCGAGGCGGGCGCCTCCGAGGTGGTCGTCGGGCTGGGCGGATCGGCGGTCAACGACGCCGGCGCCGGGATGCTCGCCGCGCTGGGTGCGGGGCCGGTCGACGTCGGCGGCTACGCGCTTCCCTACGGCGGAGCAGCCCTGGGTACGGCCGAAGCACTCGCCGGAACGCCCCAGCTGCGCCAGGTCAGCCTGGTCGCCGCGACGGACGTGGACAACCCCCTGACCGGCCTGTACGGGGCCAGCAACGTCTTCGGGCCCCAGAAAGGCGCCACCCGCGAGGACGTCATGCGACTGGACGCCGCGCTCGAGCACTTCTCCGGCGTACTCGAGAAGGCTTTTGGGGTCGAGGGTCTGGCCTCGATGCCCGGGGCGGGCGCGGCCGGGGGCATCGGCGCGGCGCTGCTGGCCCTGGGTGGCCGGGTCGTCTCCGGAATCGGCCTCGTCACCCGCCTGATCGGCCTCGACGCGTCGCTGGCGGCCGCGGAGCTGGTCATCACGGGAGAGGGCTCCTTCGACCACCAGTCCCTGCGCGGCAAGGTGACCGCCGGCATCGCCAACCAGGCCCGCGACCACGGCCTGCCCTGCGTCGTCGTCGCCGGCCGCAACGAGACGGGCCACCGCGAGGCCGCCGCCGCGGGCGTCACCGAGACGTACGCCCTGGTGGAGCACTACGGCTCGACCGAGCGCGCGCTCGCCGAGCCGGCCGCGGGGCTGCGCGAGATCGGCGCCCGGCTGGCCCGGCAGTGGAGCCGCTGAGCGCGTTCCGGGATTCCGGTGGCCGACATCTCGCACCTGCCGATTGGGAATAGGGCCCGGGAGAGTTAGCGTTGACCTCTACGGCACATCAGCTGACCGGCAGGGAGAACCGCACGTGACCACTGAAGCGCACACCGAGTCGACCGAGGCCACCACGGCCACGCCGACCGGCGTCATTTTGACCGACGTCGCGGCTGTCAAGGTCAAGGCCCTGATCGAGCAGGAAGGGCGCGACGACCTGCGGCTGCGCATCGCCGTCCAGCCCGGCGGCTGCTCCGGCCTCCGCTACCAGCTCTTCTTCGACGAGCGCTCGCTCGACGGCGACGTCGTCAGCGACTTCGACGGCGTCGAGGTCGTCGTCGACCGGATGAGCTCCCCCTACCTCGCGGGCGCCACGATCGACTTCGCGGACCGCATCGACGCCCAGGGCTTCACGATCGACAACCCCAACGCGCAGAACAGCTGCGCCTGCGGCGACAGCTTCCACTGAGCCGCCCGGCGGCCCCGAGCCGCCACCGCACGCCCCGAAGGCCGCCAGTCCCCAGCCGGGACCGGCGGCCTTCGCCGTCCCCGGTCAGCGCCGCTCGCTCCCGGTCAGCGGGCTCGTTCCCGGTCGGCGCCGCTCGCTCCCGGTCAGCGCACTTGCTCCCGGTCAGCGTCGCTCGCTCCGGTCAACGTCGCTCGCTCCCGCTCGGCGTCGCTCGCTCCCGGTCAGCGCGCTCGTTCCTGGTCGGCGCCGCTCGACGCAGGGCAGTGCCGCTCGTGCTGGTGCCGGCCGGCCGGGCGCGAACGCCCGCGCCGAAGCGGTCCGGGCGGTTGCGTGACACGCCCGGCGCGCTCGAGGGTTGCTCTCGGCGTGGTGGAAGCGGGACGACGCGGGGATGTCCGGCATGCGAACCCCCGGTAGGCTCCTGGGGTAATCGCACCCGACCCCCGAGGGCCGCCATGAAGATCGCCGTTACCGGCTCGATCGCCACCGACCACCTGATGCATTTTCCCGGCAAGTTCTCCGAGCAGTTGATCGCCGATCAGCTGCACAAGGTCTCCCTCTCCTTCCTCGTCGATGATCTCGTGGTCCGGCGCGGCGGCGTGGCGCCGAACATCGCGTTCGGCATGGGGAAGCTGGGGCTCCGCCCGATTCTGGTTGGTGCGGTTGGTGCCGACTTCGCCGACTACCGGTCGTGGCTCGAGCGGCACGGGGTGGACTGCGGGTCCGTGCACGTCAGCGACGTGCTGCACACCGCCCGGTTCGTCTGCACGACGGACGAGGAGCTGAACCAGATCGCGTCGTTCTACGCCGGCGCGATGGCCGAGGCGCGCAACATCGAGCTCGCCCCCGTCGCGGAGCGCGCGGGCGGCCTCGACCTCGTGCTGATCGGCGCCAACGACCCGGCCGCGATGCTGCGCCACTCGGAGGAGTGCCGGGCCCGGGGCTACGCGTTCGCCGCCGACCCGTCGCAGCAGCTCGCCTGGATGGACGGCAAGGACGTCATGCCGCTCATCGAGGGGGCGCGCTACCTGCTCACCAACGAGTACGAGCGCTCGCTGCTGGAGACCAAGTCCGGCCTCACCGGCGACCAGGTGCTCGAGCACGTGACGATCCGGGTCACCACGCTCGGCGCGGACGGCGTGGAGATCACCGGGCGGGACATCGAGCGGATCCACGTGCCGGTCGCGCGGGACGTCGTGCCGCAGGACCCGACCGGGGTCGGCGACGGCTTCCGGGCCGGCTTCTTCGCGGCGCTCAGCTGGGGCGTGGGGCTCGAGCGGGCGGCGCAGGCCGGCTCCCTGGTCGCGGCGCACGTCCTCGAGACGGACGGCGGCCAGGAGTACGACATCCGGCCCGATCTGTTCCTCAAGCGGCTCGCCGACTCGTACGGTGATGAGGCGGCCGCCGAGATCCAGCCTTTCCTGACGAAGGCGTGACAAGGGCCTCACGGGGCCGATGACGGGCGACGGTCTGACGAGACCCCGCGGGCGACGAAGGCTGGCGTAGGACGAGGGCCGATGACGGAGGCGAGCGCAGGGCTGACGCAAGCCTGAGCCGCGCTCCGCGGGCCGCACGGAAGCGAACGAGGAGAACGACTGTGGTGCTGGCCGTCTTCGCCGGGCTGCCGGGTGTGGGAAAGACCACGCTGGCGCAGCAGGTGGGGGCGGCCCTGCCCGCGGTCGTCCTCGCGGTCGACACCGTCGACTCGGCCCTGCGAACGTACGATGTGCGCGATCCGGGCCTGGCCGCCTACGGCGTGGTGGCCGCACTCGCGGAGACGCAACTCACCCTCGGCCACAGTGTGATCATCGACGCGGTGAACCCGGTGCGGGCGGTGCGGCAGCTGTGGACGGATCTCGCCGAGCGCCTCGACGTGCCGCTGCGGGTGGTCGAGGTGGTGTGCGGCGACGACGAGGAGCTGCGGCGCCGGCTGGAAGCGGGCGGCGCCGGCGCGGCGGGACAGCCGGCCGCGTACGAGCCCTATCTCGGTCCCCGCGTGGTGGTCGACACCCACCTGGCCAAGGATCCCGTCCCGCCGGTCGTGAACTACCTGCGCCCGTGACCGTCAGCTGAGCCGCCGCACCTCGTAGACGCCGGGGGAGGGGCTTCCCGCGTACTCCTGGTGCTTCAGCCGGCACCACGCCGGGATGTCGTTGGCCGCGGCCGGGTCGTCGGCCAGCACCCGGATCAGGCCGCCGACCTCGACCTCCGGCAGCGCCCGCGCGAGATCGATGATCGGCAGAGGACACCGGCGCCCGCGCGAGTCGACGACGGTCATGGCCCGACCACCGTCGGGAGGAGCCCGCGGGAGTGGACGACGGTCATGGCCCGACCGCCACCATCGGGAGACGCCCGCGTGGGTCGACGACGGTCGGAGCGCCGGCGGCCGTGATCGAAAATAGACACCGGCGGGCCGTCACAGGCCGGCCTCCGCGCGCAGGCCGGCGACGATCCCCGGCAGCTCCGCCAGGAAACGGTCCACGTCGGCGGCCGACACGCCGGGATGCAGCGACACGCGCACGTTCCCGTGGCTGAGCACTCCCATCGCCTCCAGCACGTGGCTCGGGCGCAGGGTGGACGCCGTGCACGACGAGCCCGACGACACCGCGAAGCCGCGCCGGTCGAGGGCGTACAGCAGCGCTTCCCCGTCCACGTACAGGCACGAGAACGTGACGAGGTGCGGCAGCCGGTCGTCCGGGTCGCCGATGATCTCCACGTCGGGGACGGTCGCCGCGACGGTGGCGCGGATGCGGCCGACGAGGGCGCTCTGGCGTACGGACTCCTGCTGGGCCTCGGCCAGGACGGCCCGCAGGCTCGCCGCGGCCGCGACCACCGCCGGCAGGTCGAGCGTCCCCTGTGCCCGGGGCCTGTGAAGATCGTCACCGGGGTGCGGCGACACCCATCGCGTGCCCTTGCGCACCACCAGCACGCCGACGCCCGCGGGGCCTCCCCACTTGCGCGCGCTGGCCGACAACAACGACCACCCCGCCGGTACGGGCGCATGGCCGACCGTCTGGGCGGCGTCCACGTACAGGGGCACGTCGCCGCACAGCGATGCCGCCGCGGCGACCGGCTGCACGGTGCCCACCTCGTGGCTGGCGCTGATCAGGCTCGCCAGGGCCACGCCGGGGCGGGTGACGGCGTCGGCCCAGGCGTCCAGGTCGAGGCGGCCGAGGCGGTCCACTCCCACCTCGGCGGCGTCGCCGTGGCGGGCGGCGGCGTGCAGGACCGCGGAGTGCTCGATCGCCGAGTGGACCAACGTCCGGCCTGCTCGGACACGTCCCGCGAGTCCGCCCAGGACGGCGGCGTGCGCGGCGGCGGTGCCGGACGGCCAGAAGCTGACCTCGTCGGGCCGTACTTGAAGGCAGCTCGCGACCGTGGCCGTCGCGGCCTCCCGCAGCTGCTGGGCCCGCCGGCCCGCGGCGTAGAGCCGATCCGGGTCCGCCCAGCCGTCCTCCAGCGCCGCGAGCAGTGCCTGCCGGGCGACCGGATGCAGCGGCGCCGCGCTCGCGGCGTCCAAATAAGCGTCGGCTTCCACCAGAGAACGGTATCGTCACGGCAACGGGGGTGTGCCCGCAAGATCCGACCCCCGGCAGGCAGAGGGCCTCGGCAGGTCGAGTAGTGTGCGACCGTCGGTGACACCTTGCCGTCGGTGTCCGGATTTCGCTGGCACCGGGCGGTGCTCTAGGGAGGCAGGAGCAGGTGGTCTCAAGGAGTTCGGTCGCGCGACCTCGCGTCGTTCGGCTCGCCGGGCTCGGTGTCGGTGGTGCTCTGCTGCTCGCCGTGCTGTCCGGCTGTTCGGCCGATCAGATCGGTGACGCCATGGGCGGCTTCGGCTGGCCCAAGCACGGCATCACCGAGCAGGCACACGACATGTACGACATGTGGATCGCGTCGGTGATCGCGGCCCTCGTCGTGGGCATCTTCGTGTGGGGCCTGATCTTCTGGTGCATCATCCGGTACCGCAAGCGGGGCGACAAGCTCCCGGTGCAGACCCGGTTCAACATGCCCATGGAGGTCCTCTACACGGTCACCCCGGTGCTGATCGTGGCGGTGCTCTTCTACTACACCGCGATCGTGCAGACCGAGGTGGACAAGCTTTCCGCCAAGCCCGACATGACCGTCGAGGTCGTCGCGTTCAAGTGGAACTGGCAGTTCAACTACCGCGACGGCATGGGCGAGGACGCCAACACGGTCGCCTCGACGCTCGGCTCGACCGACGTCATCCCGCTGCTCGTGCTGCCGACCGGCAAGAAGGTCCGGTTCGAGGAGACCAGCAAGGACGTCATCCACTCGTTCTGGGTGCCGGAGATGCTGTTCAAGCGGGACGTCTTCCCGGGCAACGTGCGCAACGCCTTCGAGGTCACCCTCGACAAGGAGGGCCGCTACGTCGGCCGGTGCGCCGAGCTCTGTGGCACGTACCACGCGTTCATGCAGTTCGAGCTCGTCGTGGTCTCGCCGGAGAAGTTCGACACCTTCCTGCAGGCCAAGGAGGGCGGCGCCACCACCGAGGACGCCATGGAGGCCATCGGCTTCACCGGTGACCAGCGCTACGCGGTGACGACGCAGCCGTACGACAGCCGCCGTCACACGGACTCCTGGAACCAGTCCGGCCAGACCACGGCGCTCGGGAAGTAGGGGACCAAGTTGAAGACCGAATACAAGATCTTCGCGGGCGTCGCCGTCTTCCTCTTCGGCGCGGCGATCGTCTACGGCCTCTACACCCACGGCGAGGTCGGCCACCTCGAGTGGATCGGCACCGTGGCGCTGGTCCTGTCGGGCCTGCTCTGCTCGATGTGCGGCGGCTTCTTCTGGTTCGTCGCCCGGCGCATCGACGACCGCCCCGAGGACCGTGAGGACGGCGAGATCGCCGAGGGCGCCGGCGAGATCGGCTTCTTCAGCCCCGGCAGCTACTGGCCCTTCGGCCTCGCGCTGGCCGCCGCCACCGCCGGCCTCGGCCTGGTCTTCTGGATGTGGTGGCTGATCGCCCTGGGCATGATCATGGTGGTCTTCGCCGCCTGCGGTCTGCTCTTCGAGTACTACTCGGGCACCCGGCACCCGGTCGAGCACTGACCCGCTGAGTTTCCCGCAAGGCCCGCACTTCGGTGCGGGCCTTCTGCGTTTCCGGCCTTTCCCGGGTACGGCGGGCCGGCGTCGATGGGCGTGACCGCGCCCAGGCTGCCGGTGTTCGCCGGACGCCCAGGCTGCCGGTGTTCGCCGGACGCCCAGGCTGCCGGTGTCGCCGGATGCTGTCGCCGGATGCGCAGGCTGCCGGTGTCGCCGGAGGGCGCTGTCACGCGTGTGTCGCAGCGGCAATCCGGCCGGCCGCACGCCCGGGCATCCCGCCGCGCAGTGCATCGACGCGTCGCGAAAAGCTCATCGCCCCAGTGCGCAGGCGCCCGAGGGCGTGCTGACGAGGCGGGTGGCCCCCTGGTGCGCCCAGGGAGACGTTGCGGGGCTGAGAGGCGCGTGGGCGGCCGGAAGAGGGGCCGCCCTCCCCGGTGGCCGGGGCGGGCGGCGGAAGGCGGCTCAGGCGGCTGTGCGCTGGAGCGGGGCGACCCGGTTGCCGTTGGGGCGCAGCCAGACGCGGATCTCCAGGGGCGCCAGGATCTCGGCGGCACCGCAGCGGGTACAGACGAGCTCGGGGCAGTCGTCGTGTCCGTCGGTGCACGGCGGCACCTCGAACGGCATCTCGGCGTCGCAGAGGACGCAGCGCAGCTCTCGTTCGTCCACGGGTGGCTCCTCTTCGTCGGAAGGTGGAATTACCCGAATGTCATTCAAACGTTGTCACGACTCCGCCGGGCAATGGTGGGACGTCGCCCCGGCGTGTTGGGACAAATCGGATGTCCGGCCGTCGCGGACAGGGTTTCCTCCATGTCTCTGCTGTGGTCGTCGGTGGGGGCGGGCCGGGCCTACTGCTCGGCGGCCTTGGCCCGCTTGGCGGCCTCGACCCACGTGCCGAGCAGGGCCGTGGCGGCGCCGGAGTCCACCGTACTCGCGGCGCGGTCGATGCCCGCCCGCATGGCCTCGCCGAAGGAACCGGGGAAGCCGTCGTGCGCGGCGAAGGCGGCGGCCGCGTTGAGCAGGACGGCGTCGCGGACCGGGCCCTTCTCGCCCGCGAACACGCGCAGCGCCGCGCCGGCGTTGAACTCGGCGTCACCGCCGCGCAGGGCGCCCGGGGCGCTGCGGGGGAGGCCGAACTCCTCGGCGTCGACCAGCGACTCCGTCACCTCGCCGTCGCGGACCAGCCAGACCCGGGTGGGCGCGGCCGTCGTGAACTCGTCGAGGCCGTCCTCGCCCCGCATGACCAGGGCGGAGTCGCCGCGGCGGGCGAACACCTCGGCCATCACCGGGGCCATCCGCAGGTCGAAGCAGCCGACCGCGGCGTTGCGGGGGCGGGCCGGGTTGGACAGCGGGCCGAGGAAGTTGAAGAACGTGGGGTGGCCCAGCTCGCGGCGCGGGACCGACGCGTGGCGCATGCCCGGGTGGTAGCGGGCCGCGAAGCAGAACCCGACGCCCGCCTCGGCGACGGTGCGGCGCACGCCCCCGGGGCCCAGGTCGAGCGGGATGCCGAAGTACTCGAGCAGGTCGGCCGTGCCGCACGCCGACGAGGCCGCGCGGTTGCCGTGCTTGACGACCGTCACCCCGGCGGCGGCCACGATGATCGCGGCCATCGTGGAGATGTTGACGGTGTGGGCGCGGTCGCCGCCGGTGCCGACCACGTCGACGGCGTCCGCCCGGGTCTCCTCCGGCAGGTCCACCGGCGTGGCGTTGGCGATCATGGCGTCGACCAGGCCGGACAGCTCGGCGGGCGTCTCACCCTTGGCGCGCAGCGCGATCGCGAAGCCGGCGATCTGCACCGGGGTGGCGTTGCCCGCCATGATCTCGCCCATGGCCCAGGCCGTGTGCTCCCGGGGCAGCTCCTCGGCGCGCAGCAGCGTGCCGAGCAGATCGGGCCAGGTGGGCGTGGCCATGGGGGCCTCCGGGGGGAGCGAGCGGATCGGGGTTCAAACCTCGGCGCGGATCACCTGGCCTGTGCAGGCCAGGATGGCGGCCGGGAAAACCCGGGCCCGGCGGACCGGACCCGGGCCGGGATCAGGCGAGCTTGCCCAGGGTGCCGAGCGGCACCGCGCCGGAGCGGCGGGCGCGCAGCATGCCGGCCACCGTGCGGCCGGTGGTCACCGGGTCGAGCGGGAAGGTCAGCGTCTCGTCGACCTGGGCGAAGGCGGCGAGCCACCGGTCCGCCGCGCGGGCGATGACGACGCAGGTGGGCGGCGGGTCCGCATACTCGTCCTTGGTCTGCCGGGCGATGCCGAGGCCGCCCGCGGGGCTCGCCTCGCCGTCCAGGACCATCAGGTCGATCTCGTACTCGTCGAGGAGCCGGCGGCAGTCCTCCCACGTCGACGCGTCGACGAACTCCACGGTCAGGTCCGCGGCGGGGCGGATGCCGATCGCCAGGCGGATCTTGTCGCGGACGGCGCTGTCGTCGCTGTAGAGCAGGACGGTGTAGGTGCTCGGCTCGGTCTTGCTGGCATCACTCATATTGATCTGCCCCGGCTTCCGACGCTCGTAGATGCCCGCTGATGGTACCCGCCCGGTCACTCGGGGTCGGTGCGTGGTCCGGTCGTGGCGTGCGGGTTTGTGATCTTGCTCGCCGCGCCGGGCGACGTGGCCTGCGTCTCTTCCGTCTCTTCCGTCACATCGGACGTGGCGGGCGGATCCGCGGCCGCGGCCGCCTCCTCCGCCTCCGCCCGGTCCAGGGCGCGGTCGACCCGGCGGGCCTCGCGCTCGGACTGCTTGATCCACTGCAGGACCAGGATGCCGAGCATCGTGACGCTCACGATCTCGCCGCCCGCCCACAGGATGCCGCCCGCCGTGACCTGGTCGCTGTGCGGATCCATCCAGCTCAGGTGCAGGTTCGGGTACCAGTCGCCGCCCAGCAGGTCCTTGCTCTGCATGATCGTCAGGCCGAGCACCGTGTGGAACGGCACGGACAGGACCATGAGCAGGGCGCGAGCCGGGTACGGCCACCTGTTCGGCAGCGGGTCGAGCCCCAGCAGCGGCCAGAAGAACAGGCAGCCCGTCACGATGAAGTGCACGTGGATGAACTCGTGCAGCCAGGCGTGCTCGAGCGTGGCCCGGTAGAGCCCCGTGAAGTAGAGGACGAACGGG
Source organism: Actinoplanes oryzae (assembly GCF_030757795.1). Classification (GTDB taxonomy): domain Bacteria; phylum Actinomycetota; class Actinomycetes; order Mycobacteriales; family Micromonosporaceae; genus Actinoplanes. The sequence goes on along the minus strand of NZ_JAUQWH010000051.1, from coordinate 21,228 downwards.
TTCGCGATGAAGATGCCGAACGCCACCAGCGGGAACGTCAGCACCCGGACGTACCGGCTGTGGACGATCGCGAGCAGCACCTTGCGCCCGTCCTTGGGCAGCGTGCGCAGCGCCAGCGTCATCGGGGCGCCCAGGGCCAGGAAGATCGGGCCCACCATGGACAACACCATGTGCTGCACCATGTGCACGCTGAGCAGCGTGGTGTCGTACGCCTCGATGCCGGTCACCGTGACGGCCGCGATCGACCCCAGCCCGCCGGCGAGGAACGCCGCGGTGCGGCCCGCCGGCCAGTGGTCGCCGCGCTGCCTGAGGCGGTGCACGCCGTACAGGTAGAGCGCCGCCGCGACCAGCAGGAAGAGCGCGATCAGGCTGGTCAGCCGGATCTCGGTGAAGATGGCGCCGACGGTGAACGGCGGGGGGACAGTATCGCCCGCCGGCGCCGCGAGCGTGGCCGTTTCGACGTGTTGCACCACTTCAGGCTATGCCCGGACGGGGTGCGCGCGTTCTACCGGGCCACGACACACACCGGATTAGGCCCCCCGCGACACGTTGAGGTGATCGCGGGGCAATAATGAGCCCGTGACAGCGGCCTCAGCCATCGACAAGAGCCGGATCCACTCGCTGACCCGACCCAACATGGTCAGCGTCGGGACCATCGTGTGGCTCTCCAGTGAGCTCATGTTCTTCGCGGCGTTGTTCGCCATGTACTTCGCGATCCGCGCAGCTGACTACAGCATGTGGGAAGAGCACACCGAAGCTCTCAAGATCCCGTACGCGACGACGTTCACGGTGATCCTCGTGCTCTCGTCCGTCACCTGCCAGCTCGGCGTGTTCGCGGCGGAGAAGGGTGACGTGTTCGCGCTGCGGCGCTGGTTCACGATCACTTTCGTCATGGGCCTGATCTTCGTGCTCGGCCAGGCGAACGAGTACCGCAATCTCGTCCACGAGGGCATCAAGCTCAACGGCGACGGGTACGGCTCGATGTTCTACCTGACGACCGGGTTCCACGGTCTGCACGTGACCGGCGGGCTCATCGCCTTCATCGTCTACATGATCCGCACGACCATGGGCCGCTTCACGCCGGCCCAGGCGACCTCGGCGATCGTGGTGTCGTACTACTGGCACTTCGTCGATGTCGTGTGGATCGCGCTGTTCGCCATGATCTATTGGCTGCAGTAGCCCGCCGCCGTCCGTGAGTTTCAAGGTCAACACCCAGAGGGACACAGCCCATGACTTCTGACACCCCCGCCGGACGGCGCTTCCGGGTGTTCACCCGGCGGCGTTCCGCGCCCAGCCGGGCTCGCCGGCGTATCGGTGCAGCGGTCCGCATGCTGGCCGCGCTCGCCCTGGCCGGAGGCGTCTACACCGCCTTCGCGCCCGGCGCCTTCGCCGAGGACGACCGGCAGCTCTCCACCGCGGCCCAGGAGGGCAAGGCCCTCTTCGACAACAGCTGCATCACGTGCCACGGTCGCAATGCCGAGGGCGTCGAGGGCCGCGGTCCGAGCCTCATCGGCGTCGGCTCCGCGTCCGTGGAGTTCCAGGTGGGCACCGGCCGCATGCCGATGACCCGCCAGGAGGCCCAGGCCGAGCAGAAGCGCCCGGTCTTCGACGAGACGCAGACCAAGCAGCTGGGGCAGTACATCCAGGAGCTCGGCGGCGGCCCGGAGATCCCGGCCGGCTCGCTGACCAAGGACGTCGAGTCCGACCCCGAGGCGCTGTCCAACGGTGGTGAGCTGTTCCGGCTCAACTGCTCGCAGTGCCACGGCTTCGGCGGCGCAGGCGGCGCGCTCTCGTCCGGCAAGTTCGCGCCCAGCCTGCACGACCCGACGGCCGAGCAGATCTACGGCGCCATGCTCACCGGCCCGCAGAACATGCCGGTCTTCGGTGACAACGAGCTGACACCGAGCGAGAAGCAGGACATCATCACCTACATCTCGTTGCAGCTCCAGGAGGACACCGACCCGGGCGGCCTGTTCGACCTGGGCGGCTACGGACCGTCGACCGAGGGTCTGGCGATCTTCGTGGTCGGCATCACGCTCCTGGTCTTCGCGGCGCTGTGGATTGCGGGGAAGTCATGACCGTCACGCACGGTGGGTCGCACGGCACGAGCACCGGCACCGAGCCGGTCGACGTCAACGACCCCAAGCTGTCGCGCTTCGACATCGTCCGTGAGGGCGCCCGGCGCGACGACATCGAGATCGTCACGTACGAGTCGCAGTTCGACGGGCAGAACTCCAAGGCGGAGAAGCGCATCGTGCGCAACATCGCCCTGCTGTTCCTCGTCTCCGGCCTCTTCGCGCTGGCCTTCGTGGTCGCCTTCATCGTGTGGCCCTGGCGTGCCGAGCTGGGCCGCTCGATGGGCGACTACTTCACCCCGGTCCTGGGCATCACGCTCGGCCTCTCGCTCTTCCTCCTGGGCATCGCGATCCTCGCCTGGGCCAAGAAGCTGCTGCCGCACGAGGTCTCGATCCAGGACCGGCACAACCAGCCCTCCAGCGACGACGACCGGCTGATCACCGGCCAGACCATGGTCTACATGGTCGACGAGCTGGGCGTGCAGCGCCGGCCGCTGCTCAAGGGCGCGATCGCCCTGGGCCTGGCCCCGCTGGGCGTGGCCGCGGCCGCCCCGCTGATCGGTGGCCTCATCGAGAACCCGCACAAGGGTGACGAGCCGATGATGTACCACACCGGCTTCGACCCCGTGAGCAACAACGGTCAGCTCGTCCGCCTCACCCGGCAGGACGGCTCGCCGGTCCGGCCCGACGACGTGAGCGTCGGCGGCCAGATCACGGTCTTCCCGGGCATTCCGCACGGCGCGACCAACGAGCACGCCGACTCGCCCACCCTGCTCGTGCACCTGCGCGCCGACGACGCCGAGCGCACCCGCTCCGCCGCCGAGGGCGACGAGGTGAACAAGGGCGGCATGTGGGGCAACTACGTCGCCTACTCGAAGATCTGCACCCACGCCGGCTGCCCGGCCAGCCTCTACGAGCAGCAGACCAACCGTCTGCTCTGCCCGTGCCACCAGTCACAGTTCCTCATCACCGACAACGCGCGCCCGATCTTCGGTCCGGCCAGCCGCCGCCTGCCCATGCTGCCCCTCGAGGTGGACGAGGAAGGCTTCTTCGTGGCAAGGTCGGACTTCCGGGAAGCTGTCGGACCCGACTTCTGGGAGCGGCCATGAAACGCCGGAAGCTGGACCTGGCCCAGGTCCCCGCTAACATCGGCAAGGGTGTCGACGACCGTTTCCAGGCCGCCACCCCCCTGCGCGGACTGCTGAACAAGGTCTTCCCCGACCACTGGTCGTTCCTGCTCGGCGAGATCGCGCTGTTCTCGTTCGTCGTGCTGCTGCTGAGCGGCGTGTTCCTGACGCTGTTCTTCGACCCGTCCATGCGCGAGGTCGCCTACGACGGGCCCTACACGGCGCTGCGTGGCACCGAGATGTCCGCGGCCTACGCGTCGTCGCTGCACCTGTCGTTCGAGGTGCGCGGCGGCCTGTTCATGCGGCAGATGCACCACTGGGCGGCGCTGCTGTTCATGGCGTCCATCGTGATCCACATGGCCCGCGTGTTCTTCACCGGCGCGTTCCGCAAGCCGCGCGAGGCCAACTGGACGATCGGCGTCATCCTCTTCCTGCTCGGCTTCTTCGCCGGCTTCACCGGCTACTCGCTGCCGGACGACGGCCTCTCCGGCACGGGCCTGCGCATCGCCTCGGCGATCATGCTGTCCATCCCGGTGATCGGCACCTGGCTCTCGGCGGCGGTCTTCGGCGGGGAGTACCCGGGCGAGCTGATCATCGGCCGGTTCTACATCGCGCACGTGCTGCTGATCCCGGGCGGCCTGCTCGCCCTGATCGCGGCGCACCTGGGCATCGTCTTCAAGCAGAAGCACACCCAGTGGCCGGGCCCGATGCGGACCAACGACAACGTCGTGGGCGAGCGCATGTTCCCGCGTTACGCGCTCAAGCAGGGCGGCTTCTTCATGGCCGTCTTCGGCACGATCGCGCTGATGGCCGGCCTCTTCCAGATCAACCCGATCTGGCTGTTCGGCCCCTACCGCGCGGCCGAGGTCTCCTCGGCGAGCCAGCCCGACTGGTACGTCATGTTCATGGACGGCCTGGTCCGGCTCATGCCCGCCTGGCAGATCGACATCCCGATCGGTGACGGCTATGTGATCCCGCCGCTGTTCTGGCCCGCCGTGGTCGGCCTCGGCGCGCTGTTCACGCTGCCGATGCTCTACCCGAGCATGGAGGCGCGGCGGCTCAAGGACCACAAGAGCCACCACATCCTGCAGCGCCCGCGGGACGCGCCCGAGCGCACCGGTGTCGGCGCGATGGCCTTCACGTTCTTCATGGTGGCCACGATCTCCGGCGCCAACGACGTCATCGCCGACAAGTTCCACATCAGCCTCAACGCGATGACCTGGGCGGGCCGCATCGGCCTGATCCTGCTGCCCCCGCTGGCCTACTACATCTCCGTCCGCATCTGCCTCGGTCTGCAGCAGCACGACCGCGAGGTGCTGGCGCACGGTGTGGAGACCGGCATCATCCGGCGCCTGCCGAACGGCAAGTTCGAGGAGGTCCACCAGCCGCTCGGCCCGGTGGACGACCACGGCCACCCGCTCCCGCTGGACTACGCCGGCTGGGTCGTCCCGAAGAAGATGAACCGCCTCGGCGCCCTGGCGCCCGCGGTCAAGGGCTTCTTCTTCCCGGTCGAGAAGCCGGTCGAGGCGCCGGTGTCCCCGGCCGTCCCGCCGGTGAGCGGCCCGGGCACCCGCGAGGAGATCACCTCCGGCCGCTGAGGTCACGCACGTCGAGAACGGGGTCCCCGATCGGGGGCCCCGTTTTCTGCGTTCCGGCCCCCACGGATCCGCCGGCTGCCCCGCCCTCTCCTCCGCTGGCTGTCCGCCCTCTCCTCCGCCGGCTCACCCTCTCCCTCGGCCTCTGGCACGCCCTCGGATGCGCCGTCAGACGGGGAGAGCCGCCTCGCTGTGCGACTCCCCGAGCGCTCGCACGGTCGACCGGGGAGCGCCGGACGGCCGGATGCTCCGTCGCCGCTCGACCGGGGTGGGTGGGCTCTGCGCGATCGAGGGTCGGCGCGGCTCGGTCGAGGGCCGGCGCGGCTCGGTCGAGGCGGGTCGGGGCTCGGCCGGGGCGGGGCGGTGTCGCTCAGTCGGCGTCGGGGAGGCCGATGGCGAAGGCGTCCTCCAGGTCGTGGCGGGAGTAGGCGCGGAAGGCGATGTAGGTCTCCGTGTTCACGACGCCGGGCGTCTTGGAGATGCGGCCCGCGATCACTTCGGCGATGTCGTCGAACTTCGGGACGCGCACGATGGCGATCAGGTCCGCGCCGCCGGCCACGGAGTAGACCTCGCTGACCCCGGGCGTCGCCGCGAGGGCCTCGGCCACCTCGGGGATCTGGTCGGTGGCGCAGTCGATGTGCACGATGGCGGTGTTCACGCGGGCTCCTTTGATCGGCGTCGCTTCATGCTAGGACAGGGCCTGGTCAGCGGGAGGGCCGGCGACGCGGCAGAGTCCATCAGGCAGGCGCGGACACGGTCATGTCGGTGCCGGCGCGGATGACGGCGGTGAGGAGCTCGCCGGGGGCGACGGTGGCGCCGGGCCAGATGACGCTGCGGGTCACCTGGCCGGCGACGGTGGCGCCGGCGCCGATGACGGACTGCGTGGCGTGACCGGTGACGACCGCCGTGGGGTCGGTCGTGCCGGCGGCCGCGTGGAGGTTGGCGGCCAGGTAGTCGGCGGGGGTGCCCGTGTCGATGTAGCGGCCGGCGTACCGGATCAGGGAGAGGTCTCCCGCCGCCTCCGCGGGGCGCCAGACGGTCCGGACCAGGTCGGAGAACGCGGGGGTGAGGTCGCGGACCAGGCGCCACGGGAGCAGCGAGAAGCCCGCGAAGCACTCGCCGCCGAACTCGCCCGCGCGGCCGGGGCGGGGGGCCGTGGTCAGCATGCGGACCGAGTCGCCGTCCCAGCCGTCGAGCAGCGCGGCGATGTCCTTGCCCGGCGCGCGGTCGGGGTCGGCGAGGTAGGCGTCCGCGTTGCCGACCAGGACGCCGCGGCCGTCGATCCAGTCGCGGAGCAGGCCGACGCCGCCCGAGGTGCCCAGCGGGCCGTCCGGCTCGACGGAGACGTGCGCGCGGGTGCCGACGTGGGCCACCACCTGCTCGCCCAGGTAGGCGGCGTTGACAGCCGCCGGCAGGCCCAGGGCCTCCACGCGCTGCAGGGCACGGTCGAGGAGGGCGACGTTGCCGACCGGGCACAGGGCCTTGGGCAGCAGGGTCGTGAGGGGACGCAGCCGCTGCCCCTCGCCGGCCGCGAGGATGATCGCGCAGACCTCGGACATCACGAAGCCGCGCGGGCGGAGCGGACGGTGGGGATGCCGGGCATCAGGACGCGGCCCGGGGACCGATGCCGTACACGCCGAGGACCTTCGCCGTGTTGGGGGTGAGCTTGGGCAGGTCGTCGAGGGCGAACCAGCCGGCCTCGATGACCTCGCCGCCGTCCACGATCAGCTCGGTGGTGGAGGCCGGGACCGAGCCGGTGAACATCATGTCGACCCAGCCCTTGGCGTGCACGATGGCGTTGGGCGTGGCGGGCGTCAGGTCGTCGGGGTCGATCCGGACGCCGGACTCCTCGTGCAGCTCGCGGGCGGCGCCGACGTGCGGCGGCTCGGCCTTCTTGAGCAGGCCGGCGGGCAGGCCCCAGGCGCGGCCCGGCGGCTGGCGCAGCAGCAGGAGGCGGCCCGGCTCGGGCGCCTCCGCGTCGGAGATCAGGCAGACCGCGCCGACCAGGTACTTCGGCACGACGAGCCGCACGATCCGCCGGCGCACCGGGTGCGGCAGGTTGTAGAACGCTCGATAGGCCGCACCGCGCACCCGTCGGGGAATCTTCACGGCGACAAGGCTATCGGTGATCGTCCAGCTGCCTAGTCCGGGTGGTCGACCAGGGCGATGAGCTGCTCGACCACCTGATCGGGCTCGAGGTTGCGCTCGGTCACGGCCACCAGCATGGTCTCCAGGTCGGGATAGCCGAGCTCCTCGGCCAGCCGCCGGAGCGGCACCTCGCTGGCCAGCCCGCGGTCGTGCTTGCGGAGCGTGAGGCCGATCGTGGCGCGGCCCAGCCGGACCTTGTCCTGGATGCTGATGCCCGGCGCGTTCTCCTCGGAGAAGTGCCGCTTGATCTGCATCTGCGCCTGGGTCGACTTGACGAACTCGAGCCACTCCTTGCGGGGGCCCTTCTGCGCGCCGGGCGCCGCGGGCACCTGGCCCTCGTTCTCCGAGAAGATCTCCACGACGTCCCCGTCGCGGAGCTCCGAGCTCAGCGGGGCGAGCCGGCCGTTGATGGTCGCGGCGAGCGTCTGGTCACCCTTGTCGGGATGCAGCTCGTACGCCAGGTCGACCGGCGTGGACCCGGACGGCAGCTCGACCATCCGGCCCTTCGCGAAGACCGTGATCTGCGCCTCGGACAGGTCGCAGCGCAGCGAGGCGAGGAACTGGCTCGCGTCGGTCGCCTCCTCCTGCCAGTCGAGCACGCGCTTGAGCCACGTGAGCTGGTCCTGACCCGGCGAGGCCATGTCGGACTTGGGGAAGCGGTAGCCGGTGGCCACGCCGTACTCCGCGCACTGGTGCATCGAGACCGTCCGGATGAGGACCTCGACCAGGCGCCCCTCCGGGCCGGTCACCGTGGTGTGCAGCGAGCGGTACAGGTTGTTCTTCGGGGTGGCGATGAAGTCCTTGAAGCGGCCGGCGACCGGTCGCCACTGCCCGTGGATCGCACCGAGCGCGGCGTAACAGTCGGTCTCCGGGCCGTCCACCACCACCGCGATGCGGGGCAGGTCGAAGGGGACGGCGTGCCCGCCCGCGACCGTGTCCTTCCAGATCGAGTAGTAGTGCCGCGGCCGGGGGGTGACCTCGGCGTCGACGCGGGACCGGCGCAGGGCCGTGCGGGCCTTGGCGGTGACGTCGGCGAGGTATTCGTGCCACCCCGGGCGGTTCTTCACATGCTCGTCGATGCGCGCGTAGGAGTCGGGCTCCAGGTGGTAGAGCACCACGTCGTCGAGGTCGCGCTTGAGGGCCTGGATGCCGAGGCGGTCGCAGAGCGGCACCAGCACGTCGAGGGTGGCCGTGGCGATGCGGGCGCGCGAGGCGGGGGAGCGGGCGCCGAGCGTGCGCATGTTGTGCAGGCGGTCGGCGAGCTTGATCACCAGCACCCGGACGTCCTTGCCGGCCGCGACGATCATCTTGCGGATGGTCTCGCCCTCGGCCGCCTTGCCGTAGAACGCCTTGTCGAACTTGGTCACGCCGTCGACGAGATGGCTCACCTCGGGGCCGAAGTCGCCGTGCAGCGTCTCCAGCGTGTAGGCCGTGTCCTCGACGGTGTCGTGCAGCAGGGCGGCGACCAGCGTCGTCGTGTCCATCCCCAGCTCGGCGCAGATCTGCGCGACCGCGAGCGGGTGGGTGATGTAGGGGTCGCCGCTCTTGCGGAACTGGCCGCGGTGCATGTTCTCCGCGACCGCGTAGCTGCGGCGCAGGACCGCGGCGTCGGCGGTCGGATGGACTGCGCGATGGGTCCGGGTCAGAGTGGTGACCGGGTCGTCGTCGTTGCCCTGGAAGCTGAGGAAGGACCGGAGCCGCCGCGCGAGCGGCGTCGCAGGCAAGGCACGTCCCAGCGCGGCGCCGTGGCCGGCGTCGACGTCCACTCGGACACCTCCTCACCGATCGCCCGCGCACCGGGCGCGGGATCGCCACTTCTCCCGGCTTGCCCCTACCCAGATCCGGACGGGCCAACCGAGTTCCCTACAGCCTAAGCGAGCGAGCGTCGTCCGAACGGTCAGTTACCGATGAGCGAACGGATGAGTCTCTTCTCGACGACGCGGCTTCCGCCCTGGTGAGAAGGCTAGTGAACCGCGCAGCGCCACGCGCCGGTGACACCCAGTCGCCGGAAACTTCCACCAGCCGGGTGTCCGGCCGGTCGAGCCACGCGAGGATCTTTTCCGTCTCCTCGGCGCTCGCCGCGGGCACCGGCCCCGGTCCCGGTAGGACTGTCTCGGCCGTCGCCAGCGCCATGTCCAGGGTAGGCCGGGGGTGGACCCGGGGCGGCGAGGAGGCCGCCGCGGCGAGCCGGCCGTGCCGGACCACGGCGATGTCCCAGCCCAGCGCGTCGTTGCGCCGGGCGGCCACCAGCTCGCCGATCCGGGTCAGCGCGCCCAGCCGCTGCATGCGCACGACCGCGCGGAGCAGGGCGACGAGCCGGGATCGGAGCACCGCCGCCTCCTCGTAGCGCTGCCGCTCCGACAGGCCCTCGATGCGCGCCATCAACGCGTCGACCAGCGGCTGGGGGTCGCCGTGGGTGGCCGTCCGGAACGGATCGGCGGCGGTGGCCGCGTACTCCTCGGGGGTGATCAGGTGCTCGCACGGCGCCGGGCATCTCCCCAGCTCGGCCAGCGCGCAGGCCGCGGTCTTGGTGCGCAGCGAGAGCTTGTGCGTGCACTGGCGCAAGGGGACGGCGTCGTAGACCGCCGCGGCCGCGAGCTCGGCGGTGCGGCGCGACGAGAACGGGCCCAGATAGGACGCGCCGTCCTCGGCCAGCTGCCGGACCACCGACAACCGGGGGTACGGCTCGGCGGTCAGCTTGAGCCAGACGACGCGCTCGGGATATTTGGACCGGCGGTTGTACGGCGGCGCGTGCGACGCGATGAGACGCAGCTCACGGACCTCGGCCTCGAGCGGGTGCGCGCACTCGACCGCCTCGACCCGGGTCGCCGCGGCGATCATCTCGGACATCCGGGCGCGTTTCTCCGCGGCCGTGAAGTAGCTGCGCACGCGCTTGGCGATGTCGACGGACGTGCCCACATAGAGCGGGCGGTCGTCGGCGGCCCGGAAGACATAGACCCCCGGCACGTGCGGCAGGTCGTCGGCGAGGTGCCGCTTGCGCCGCTGGGCGGGCGTGATGACCTTGGCGAACTCGATCGCGTCGCCGAGCGTGTGCACCTTGAAGCTGCCGAGCCGCTCGATCAGCCCGTGCAGCACGTCGACGGTGGCCCGCGCGTCGTCGAGGGCCCGGTGGCTGGGCGTGACGGCCGCCCCGAAGAACTGCGCCAGCGTGCCCAGCTTGCGGTTGGGCACCTCGTCGCGGGTCAGGGCCCGGCGGGCCAGCGCCGCGGTGTCCACCACCCGCGGATTCGGCCAGGTGTAGCCGTGCCGGGCGCAGGCCGCCTTCAGGAACCCCACGTCGTACGGCGCGTTGTGCGCGACCAGCACCGCACCGCGCAGGAACTCCAGCAGGCTGGGCAGCACCACCTCGATCGGCGGCGCCGGGGCCAGCATCGCCTCGGTGATGCCGGTCAGCACCGTGATGAACGGCGGCAGCGGCTCGCCCGGGTTGACCAGGGTCGCGAAGACTCCCAGCTCCTCGCCCGCGCGGACCTTGACCGCCCCGATCTCGGTGATCCCGCCGCCGTCCGGGGCGCCGCCCGTGGTCTCCAGGTCGAGCACCACGAACGTCGTGTCGCGCAGGGAGAGGGCGGCGGGATCGACCGAGCCGTCGGCGGTGAGGAGGGTGTCCAGAGTGCCCTGGACATATGCCGGTTGTGCCACGGCGGGCAGAGTAGAGGCAGGGTGTGACATTCCCCGGGCGCCGGCCGGAAACATCACTTGCCTCCGCAAGCTTTTTCCCTGCCCAGGGTGGAAGAATAGGAAGATGTCCGCGCCGTACGAGTCCGACGACCGCCCCGAGGAGGTGGCGGCGCCTCTCGACGAGCCCTCCCTCCCGGAGGCCGTGCGGCAGCGCATCACCACCCTGGCCGCCGCGGCGCTGCCCGGGCTGCCCGGCGAGGAGGTCCCGGTCGCGCTCCGGCGGGTCGCCCGCTTCGCCCCCCATCGGCGGGCCCGGCTGGGCGGGCAGGCCATCGCCGCGCAGCTCGCCGCGGACCCGCTCTTCCGCCAGCGGCTGGGCGGCAAGATCCTCACCGACGCCGGCGACCTCGGCGAGGCGGTCGCGGCCGGCATGGCCCCCGCCGCCGCCGACCCGGTCGAGGTGGCCGCGCTCGCCTATCTGGCCCGTCCCGAGAGCTGGCGCGAGCTGGTCGAGGCGGCCGGCGAGTCGGTGCGCGCCGAGGCCGACAGCGCCGCCGTGGCGAGCCAGATCCGCGAGGCCGAGCAGCGCGCCACCCGCGCCGAGCACGACCGGGCCGTCGCCAAGGTCGAGGCCGACAAGCTGCGCGACGAGCTGGCCCGGGTCCGCGAGGAGCTCGGCCAGCTGCGCGAGGAGGCCCGCAGCACCGCCCGTGCCCTGCGTGAGGCGCAGGCCGCCCACAAGCGCGCGACCGACCTGGTGGCCACCGAGAAGGGGCGCGCGGCCAAGGCCGCGGCGGAGCACGACGCCGAGGTGCGCCGGATGCGCGCGCGCCTCGCCGAGGCGGAGGCCCAGGCGGCGTCGGGCAGGCAGACGGTCAAGGACGCCCGGGCCGCCGGCGACGCCCGGCTCTGGCTGCTGCTCGAGACGATCGGGCAGGCGGCGACCGGGCTGCGGCGGGAGCTGGCGCTCGGCCCGGCGGACAAGCTGCCCGCCGACTTCGTGGCCGACCAGTCCGCCGACCGGCCCGGGGCGCTCGAGCGGTCCCGGCCCCGGGCGCAGGACACCGACGATCCCGGCCGGCTCGACCAGCTGCTCGGCCTGCCCCGCGCCCACCTGATCGTCGACGGCTACAACGTGACCAAGCGCGGCTTCGCCGAGATGTCGCTGGAGCAGCAGCGCAAGCGCCTGATCACCGGGCTGGGCGGGATCGCCGCGCAGACCGGCGACGAGGTGACCGTGGTCTTCGACGGCGCCGAGCGGGTGCACGGGCTGCCGCCCGCGCCGCGGGGCGTGCGGGTGCTCTTCTCGCACAAGGGCGACACCGCGGACGAGCTGATCCGGCAGCTGGTGCGGGCCGAGCCGGCGGGGCGCCCGCTGGTCGTCATCTCGTCGGACCGGGAGGTCGCGGACGGGGTGCGGCGGCACGGCGCCTACCCGATGGGGGCCGACTCGCTGCTGCGGCGGTTGTCGCGCGCGTAATTTTTGTCGTACCCCCCGCCTAGCGTGATGGTCACCGATGGTGGCCGGTCCGCGGCACGCACTTCCCCCGGATCGCGGCCGGGCCTCCGCCGGTGAGGAGGAAGGATGCTCATCGACTGTGGCCGCTGCCCCGGACGGGGGCGCGGATGCGAGGGTTGCCTGATCAAGACGCTGTCGGACACGCCCGACGGGCTCGCCGACCTGACGCCCGCGGAGCTGCGGGCGGTGGAGATGTTCGAGCTGGCGGGCTTCGACGTGGAGCTGCTGGAGACGCCGGAGCCGCCGGTGTCCGTGCCGCTGTTCCGCCCGCGCGGACACGTGGCGTGATCATTGTCCGCCCCGCCGCCCGGGCCGGCGGCGTTGTCCACAGGCGGGCGCAGGCCTGATCCGTTGTCCACAGGCCCGGTGGCGGCTCGCCCGGCGCCCGCTCCCGACGACCTAGGATGGGCGCTCATCGGCCGGATCTCCCGGCCGGGTCCGATCGGTCGGCGGGAGGTGGGCGTGTGACACCGCGTGGATGGGCTCTGTGTGCCCTGGGCGTGCTCGTGGTGGCGCTGGCCGCCTTCGCCGCGGCGACGATCCCCTGGCACCGGCCCCCGGCGCCCCGGGCCGACCAGGTGGCTGCGCTGCGGGAGTTCCCGGCCGGGCAGGTCGCGCGGGCGCGGGCCTTCCACGCGGCGCTGCGCCCGGCGACGTACGGGTCGATGGTCCTCGGCCTGGCCGCCGCGCTCGTGCTCGGGCTGACGCCGCTGGGGGCGCGGCTGGTGGCCCTGGCCGGGCGGCCGTTCGGCGACCACTGGATCGCGCGGGCCGTGCTGGGCGGGCTCCTGGTCGTGCTCGTGGTCGAGGTGCTGACCCTGCCGTTCGCGGCGTGGCGGCACCGCATCGTCGTGGAGTACGGCATCTCCACCCAGTCCTGGGGCGCCTGGGCGGTCGACCTCGCCAAGTCCTACGCGGTGGGGGCGGTGCTGGGCGGCGTCGTGCTGCTCGGCTTCTTCGCGGTGACCCGGTTCGCGCCGCGCTGGTGGTGGGCCTTCGGGGCGGCGGGCGCGGCGGTGCTCGTCGTGCTGCTGTCGTTCGTGCTGCCGGTGGTGGTCGAGCCGATCTTCAACAAGTTCACGCCGATGGCGGCGAGCCCGCTGCGCACCGAGCTGATGCAGCTGGCCGCGCGCGACGGCGTGCCGGTCAAGGACGTCCTGGTCGCCGACGCGTCCCGGCGCACCCGGGCGGTGAACGCCTACGTGTCGGGGTTCGGCCCCACCCGGCGGATCGTCGTCTACGACACCATGCTCACCGAGGCCACCCCGGAGGAGGTCGTCTCCGTCGCGGCGCACGAGCTGGGTCACGCCAAGCGCAACGACGTGCTGATCGGCACGGTGCTCGGGGCGCTGGGGGCGGCGACCTCGGTGGTGGTGCTCTTCCTGCTCGGATCGCTGGGGTGGCTGCTGCGCCGGGCGGGCGTCGAGTCGATGGCTGAGCCCCGGGCGATCGCGCTGCTGCTCGCGCTGGTGACCCTCGCGGGCCTGATCGGCGGCCCGGCGCAGGCCTTCGTGTCGCGGCGGGTCGAGGCCCGGGCCGACGCCCACGCCATGGACCTGACCGGCGAGCCGGAGACCATGGCCGCGATGCAGCGCCGGCTCGGCACCGTCAACCTGTCCGACCCGGACCCGCCGGCGTGGGAGCACGCGCTGACCGCGTCCCACCCGTCCACGGTGGAGCGCATCGCCGCGGCCGCCGCCTACGCACGAGGAGAACGATGAGCGGGCAAGCCGGCCGAGCCGGAGACGCCGGGCCGGGCGGAGACGCAGCCCGTGCCGGAGCGAGCGGCGAGACAGCGGCGGGCGGAGACGCCGGCCGGGCCGGAGCGGGCGGGCGGACGCTGCTGGTCACCAACGACTTCCCGCCGCGGCCCGGGGGCATCCAGCAGTTCGTGCACAACCTGGCGGTCCGCCGGCCGGCCGGGTCGGTCGTCGTCTACGCGTCCACGTGGCGCGGGGCGGAGAAGTTCGACGCCGAGCAGCCGTTCGAGGTCATCCGGGAGCAGACCGGGGTGCTGCTGCCCACGCCGGCGGTGGCCAAGCGGGCGGCGGAAATCGCACGGTCCCACGAGTGCGACTCGGTGTGGTTCGGGGCGGCGGCGCCGCTCGGGCTGCTGGCCGGCGGGCTGCGGCGGCGGGCCGGGATCGAGCGCGCCGTGGCGCTCACGCACGGGCACGAGATCGGCTGGGCGGCGCTGCCCGGCGCCCGGCAGCTGCTGCGGCGGATCGGCAGGGGCAACGACGTCGTCACCTACCTCACCGACTATCAGCGGGCCCGGCTCGGCAAGGCACTGGACGGGCTCACCACCCTCGAGCGGCTCACGCCGGGCGTGGACGTCGACGCGTACCACCCGGAGGTCGACGGGTCGGCGGTCCGGGCCCGGTGGGGCCTCGGCGACCGGCCGGTCGTGGTGTGCATCTCGCGGCTCGTGCCCCGCAAGGGCCAGGACATGCTCATCCGCGCGCTGCCCGAGGTGCGCCGGCGGGTGCCCGGGGCGGCGCTGCTGATCGTGAGCGGGGGGCCGTCGCGGAAGAAGCTGGCCGAGCTCGCGCGCTCGCAGGGCGTCGAGTCCGACGTGGTCTTCACCGGCTCGGTGCCGTGGGAGGAACTGCCGGCGCACTATGCCGCCGGCGACGTCTTCGCGATGCCGTGCCGGACCCGGGGCGCCGGGCTCGACGTCGAGGGGCTGGGCATCGTCTACCTGGAGGCGTCGGCCACCGGGCTGCCGGTCGTGGCCGGGGACTCGGGCGGCGCGCCGGACGCGGTGCGCGAGGGGGAGACGGGCTTCGTCGTCGGCGGGCGGGACGTGGCGGCGATCGCGGACCGGGTGGCGCGGCTGCTCGGCGACCGGGAGCTGGCCCGGCGGATGGGGGCGGCCGGGCGGGCGTGGGTCGAGGCGGAGTGGCGCTGGGAGACCAAGGCCGCGCGCCTGGGGGAGCTGCTGCGCGGGTCCGCTTAGTGCCAGATCGGGATGAATGGCGGTCACTCATCGTTGGTGGGTGGACGCTGTGCGTCAGATCGGGGTAGGAACGGCGGAGAGCCCATGGGACGGGAGCCGTCGATGCCCCACGCGAGTTCTCCAGAAGCTGCCGCCGATGCGCCGGACGGTGCGGGGCCGTTGACCGCCGCCTTGGAGAGTGACGAGGCGGACGGGGAGGAGGCCGAGCTCGCGCTGCCGTACTGGTTGCGCAGCACTGAGGAGGCCGCCAAGGCGAGCTTCCTGCAGATGTGCCGCCGGCTGCCGCGACTGCTGCGGGACGCCTGGTCGCTCGCGTGGCGGGCCGGGCCGCGGACCACGCTGGCGCTCGTCGTGTTCCAGCTGCTCGGCGGGGCGGCGAGCGCGGTCGGGCTGATCAGCGTGGTGGGCGTGTTCGACGGGCTGCTGCAGGCGGGCGCGACGCCGGAGCGGGTGCGGGCGGCCGTACCGTCGCTGCTCCTGCTGGTGGGGGCGCTGGCCGTGCGCGGGGCGCTGACCTCGGCCGCCGCCGCCGCGAACGGGCGGCTGTCGCCGCTGGTGTTCCAGGCGGCCGAGATGCGGCTGCTGGAGCTGACCACGGCGGTCGATCTGTCCACTTTTGACGACCCGGACTGGCGCGACGCCATGGAACGGGCGCGGGACCGGGGCATCGACGCCGGCCAGATGCTGGTCGACCGGGCCATCGAGCTCGGCACCCACCTCATCGGGCTGGTGGCGGCGGCGAGCGTGCTGGCGGTGCTGCACCCGGTGCTGCTGCCGCTGCTGGTCCTGGCCGTGGTACCCATCGCCTGGGCGGCGGTACGGTCGGCCCGGCTCGGCTACCGGCAGATGTTGAAGTTCATCACGGTGTGGCGGCGGCAGCGGATGCTCGCGTACCTGCTGGCGGCCCGGGAGCCCGCGGCCGAGCTGCGCGCCTTCACGGTCCGCGAGTTCCTGCTGGGCGAGATCCGGCGGCTGCTGACGGCGGCGACGCGGGAGGAGATCCGGCTCTCCACGCACCAGGTGCGGACGACCCTGGTCGGCAACTCGCTGAGCGCCGTGGCGACCGGGATCACGTACGCGGTGCTGCTCTGGCTGTTGTGGACCGGGCGCATGGAACTGGCCGCGGGCGGGGCGGCGGCGTACGCGATCAGCACCGGCATCGGGAAGCTGACCGAGCTGGCGTACAGCGCGAACAGGGTGTTCGAGCAGGGGCTCTACTTCTCCGACTTCCAGGGCTTCTGTGACCTGTCGCTGGCGCGCACCGAGCAGGACTCCGGGCGGGAGGCGCCGGAGGGCTTCGAGGAGATCCGGGTGGAGGGCGTGACGTTCCGCTATCCCGACGCCGAGCGGGCGGCCGTACGCGACGTCAGCATGACCCTGCGCCGCGGCCAGATCATCGCGCTGGTGGGCGAGAACGGCTCCGGCAAGTCGACGCTCGCCAGCCTGCTCGCCGGGCTCTACCGGCCCGAGGGCGGGCGGATCACCTGGGACGGGCGCGACCTCACCACGATCGACCCCGAGTCGATGCGCCGCCGCGTCGCCGTGGTCATGCAGGAGCCGACCCGCTGGCCGCTCTCGGCCCGGGAGACGATCACCATCGGCCGGTACGAACGGCAGGCGCACACCCCCGACATCCACGACGCCGCCCGGGCCGGCGACGCGCACGAGTTCGTGATGGAGCTGCCCCGCGAGTACCAGACCCTGCTGTCCCGGCACTTCACCGACGGCGCCGACCTCTCCGGCGGGCAGTGGCAGCGGCTGGCCGTGAGCCGGGCGTTCTACCGGGACGCGCCGCTGCTGATCTGCGACGAGCCCACGGCCAACCTCGACGCACGGGCCGAGCACGACATCTACAGCCGGCTGCGCGAGCTGGCCGCCGGCCGTACGGTGGTGCTCATCACGCACCGCATGGCCAGCGTCCGCGAGGCCGACCGGATCTACGTGTTCGACCACGGTGAGCTGGTCGAAGAGGGCGACCACGAGGCGTTGATGACGCTCGGCGGGAACTACGCGCAGCTGTTCACGCTGCAGGCCAGCGCCTATCAGGACGCCGCGTGAGGCACAGTTGTCCGGTGGAGATCGACGAGGGGCTGCTGGCCGGGCTGGGCGTGGAGCCGGGTGGGGTGACGCTGCTGCAGTTCTCGACGGCGTTCTGCGCGCCGTGCCGGGCGCTGCGGCGGGTCAGTGCGGAGGTCGCCGCGCTCGTGCCCGGGGTGCGGCATGTCGAGGTCGATGCGGAGAGTCACCTCGACGCGGTGCGAGCCCTGCGGATCGAGCAGACGCCGACGCTGCTGATCATCGGTCCGGACGGCGACGTGACCAAGCGGGCGGCCGGCGTGCCGACCAAGCCGCAACTGCTGACGGCCGTAGCCGCGGCAATGCCATGAGTGAAAATTGACGTGTCCGGACACGCCGCAGATGTCCGGTGAACGGCAATAGTCCACCCGAACGGGTGACAACAAGAACACCGCCGGTCCCCGAAGCGGGGGCCGGCGGTGCCGCGGACCGGATCAGAACTTGGGCGCGTCGGGGGCCTCGAGCAGCCCCAGCCGCAGGGCGGTCATGAGGGCCTGGGCCCGGTTGGCCGCGCCGAGCTTCTCGTAGAGCTTGGAGATGTGCGTCTTCGCCGTCGACTCGGAGACGAAGAGCTGCTTGGCGATGCCGGCCACGCTCATGCCGTCGGCGAGCAGGCGCAGCACCTGGCCCTCGCGCGGGGAGAGCTGCGGGCCGGAGGGGGCGAGGCGGCGCTTCATGGCCTCGGCGAGGTCGGCCGCGGTGAACGCGCTGGGCGCCGACGCCGCGTGCCGGGCGGCCGCCACGACCTCGTCCGCGGGGGCCGTCTTGGGGACGAAAGCGCTGGCCCCGGCCTCGAGCGCGCCGAAGAGCTGGTCGTCGCCCGCATACATGGTCAGCACCACGATGCCCATGTTCGCGTTGTTCTTGCGGAGGGCGCGCGTCGCCTCGAGGCCGCTGCCGTCGGGCAGGCGGAGGTCCATGATGACGACGTCGGGCTGGAGCGCGCCGGCCTGGCGGACGGCCTCGGCGGCCGTGGCGGCCTCGCCGACCACCTCGAACTGCCGGTCCCGCTCGAACGCGTGCCGCAGCCCCTTACGGATCAGGTCGTGATCGTCGACGAGCAGCACCTTGGTGCGGGTCGTCGGCATCGGACTGGTCGACATGCTCGGGTTACTCCCCTTCTGGTGCGGAAACGCTATCCCGCACGCTATCGCGCCGAGCGGAGGTTCCGAGCACTACCGCTACGGTTGTCCCGCTGGGGTGTCGCGGCCTGATCTCCAGCCGACCACGGATACGTTCCGCCCTCTCGGCCATGATCGCAAGGCCGTAGCGGCCGTCCGGCCGGTCGTCGGCGAAGCCCTTGCCGTCGTCGGAGACCTCGATCTCCGCGTACGGGGGATCGACCGTGCACGTGACCCACAGGTTCGAGGCGCCGGCGTGCTTGCGCGCGTTGGTGATCGCCTCCTGGGCGATGCGCAGCAGCTCGGCCTCCGTCGCGGCGGGCAGGCGCGCCGTGGACTCGTCGAAGGTGAAGTGGACGCGCAGGCCGGCCGAGGTGCCCAGCGTCCTCGCGTACTCGGCGATCGCCGCCGCCAGGCCGCCGTTGCGGTCCACCTCGGAGCGCAGCTCGAAGAGGCTCAGCCGCAGCTCGGTGATGACCCGGGTCACCTCGCTGCGCAGCGTGCGCAGCTCCTCGGCGGTCTCGTCGGCGCCCTCGGGCAGGGTCGCCTGGGCGTTGTCGATCCCGTAGCCGACCATGACGAGCTCCTGCGCGACGCCGTCGTGGATCTCCCGGGCGAGGCGCTGACGCTCCTCATTGGTCGCGAGCGAGCGCACCTCGTCGAAGAGCAGGGCGGCCTCGAGCCTGAGCGCGGCCGGTCCGGTCACGTCCGTGACCTTGGCGATCACCGGCGACGGGTACGCGCTCGCGGCGTCCGCCTCCAGCACGACCAGCCCGATCGTACGGACCCCGGCGACCAGCGGCACGACCAGCGACGACGCCTCCCCGCCCGCGTGCGACCGGGCCTGCGACCGGTTGGCCGTGATCGGGGTCTGCGAGGCCCACGCGTCGGCGATGGCGGAGTCGGCGTCGAGCGTGGTCTCCCAGTCGACCCGCTCGGCCCCCGACTGGGCCAGCACGACGAGGCGCCCGCCGCCACTGGCCGACAACACCGCCGTACGCGCCGCCGGGGCCACCGTGCGCAGCTCCTCCAGCAGGTGCTCCGAGATGCCGCCCGGGTCCAGCGTCGCCCCCGGCAGCGAACGAGCCACGCTGCGCAGCTGGGTCAGCAGGCGGGTGGCCTCCTCGTACGGCTGGGGCTGCGGCTCGGCCGGCGTCATGAACTGGCGCATGGTGTCCGCCGCGAAGGTCATGATCGCCCCGAGCACCAGCCACTGCGCGCCCGCGGCCAGATAGCCGAGCTGGGTGATCACCGCCGTGCCGTCGCCCACGATCAGGCCGCCGACGACCATCGCCACGGCGGCGACCCCGAGCAGGGCGGCGCCCTCGGTGGGACGGCGGCGCAGGGCCGCGGTGAGCAGCGGCACAGCCAGGTACGGGAGGACGGCCTCGGCGCCGAAGCCCACGTCGACGGTGCCCAGGGTGTTGGCTGCGGCCGCCACCGACCCGGCCGCCAGCCCGGTGATCGTCACCTCGGCGATCCGGCCCAGCGGCGCCGCGAACCGGTGGTCCGGGGCGAGCACCGCGGGCAGGGCGGCGACCAGCAACAATGCGATCCACCCGAGCTGTTTCGCGTCCTGCGTCGCGATCAGGGTGAGCGCGGTGACCAGGGCGAGCATGACGAGGCGGGCGGCCACGGCGAGCGGATGGAGGCGCAGGGGGGCGCTGGCTGAGGCGGGCACGTGACGGATCGTAGCCGCAGGGCCCGGGGCCTTGCCCGGCGGCGATGCGCCACCGGCGGGGGAGATCACCGCCCCGGGACCGGTACCGGGTAGCCTCCCAGCCATGGCGGACACGTCGACGCAGTCGATCCTCATCCAGGCCCCGCCGGCCGTCGTGGCCGCGGTGATCTGCGACTTCCCGCGCTATCCCGAGTGGGCCGACGCGGTCAAGGTGGCCGAGGTCGTCGAGGAGTACGAGGACGGCTACGCGGCGCGGGTGCGCTTCGTGATCGACGCCGGGCCGCTGGCCGACGACTACGAGCTCGATTACGCGTACGCGGAGGACCTGTCGCGCATCGAGTGGCATCTCGTGGCACCGTCGAAGGTGCAGAAGGCGCTGACCGGCTCCTACGACCTGGTCGCCGAGGGGGAGGGCGCGACGCGCGTCACGTACTCCCTGGAGGTCGAGCTGACCGTGGGCATGCTGGGGATGTTCAAGCGCAAGGCCGAGAAGATGATCATGGATACGGCGCTCAAGGAGCTCAAGCGCCGCGTCGAGAGCAAGTAACGGAGGCCGGGCCATGGCGGGGAGCACGGGAACGGCACGTGAAGAGGCCGAGCGGCTCGTCGCCACGGTGCTGGCGATGGCCTCGCAGATGAGCGGGTCCGGCGGGTCCGGCGGTTCGAGCGGGTCCGGAGACCCGAGCGGATCCGGCGATCCGGACAGGTCCGGTGACCTGGGCGGGTTCGGGGGGCTGGGCGGTCTCGGGGACCTGGTGACCGGGGCGATCGGGCGCATCACCGACGCCGTGAGTGGTGACTCTTCCGACAAATCGGGCGGGTCGGCCGCGCATCGGGGCGGGTGGTCGACCGGCTCGGCGGAGTGCTGCGTGTGCCCGATCTGTCGCGCCATGGCGTCGCTGCGGGACCCGAGCCCCGACACGGCGGCGAAGCTGGCCGCGGGTGCCGGCGACTTCGCCACCGGGGTGGCCAGTCTCATGCGGGCGTTCTCCGCGGTGAGTTCCGCGACGGGCTCGTCGAGGCCGAGGAGCGGCCCGGGCCGGGCCGAGCCGAGGAGCGGTCCCGTCCGGCCCGAGCCGACGCCCGACCAGTCGTGGTCCGCGGCCACCCGGGCGACCGCCGGACCGGTGCGCGAGGCCCCCGTCGACGAGGCCGGCGACCCGTGGGGAGCGGCCACCCGGCGCGACGCCGCGGCCGCACACGACAAACCGGCGGCGCCGAAGCCCGGACCTGCCGCGCCGCGCGACACCGCTGCGCCGCGCGACACCGCTGCGCCGCGCGACAC
>NZ_JAUQWH010000050.1 GCF_030757795.1 Actinoplanes oryzae | reverse complement strand
GCCCGCTCTCGGCGAGCAGCCGGGCAGCCACGTTGATGATCCGCAGTCGCGTGCTCTCCCGACCCGCCGTCATGGTGCCAACGATAACACCGCCTTGACAACACCGGCGATTCCAGCGCTAACGTTGACGCGGTTCCACCGATACCAGGAGGCACGATATGTTCGTCATTACCGGAGCGACCGGCAAGCTCGGCTCCCGCATCGTCGAGCGACTGCTCGCCCGCGTTCCCGCCGACCAGGTCGCGGTGAGCGTCCGCGACCCCGAGCAGGCCGCCGGTCTCGCCGACCGTGGCGTGCGGGTGCGCCGCGGCGACTTCACCGACCCGGCGTCGCTCCCGCACGCCTTCGAGGGCGCGCGGCAGGTGCTCGTCGTCTCGGCGAACCTGACCGGCGCCGAGGCCGTCGCCGCGAACAGTGCCGCGATCGACGCGGCCGTCGCCGCCAGCGCGGAGCGCGTGGTCTACACCAGCCACCAGGGCGCCGGGGCCGATTCCGTTTTCTCCCCGATGCACGCGCACGCCGCGTCCGAGCAGCACCTGGCCGCCACGGGCCAGCCGTGGACGGCCCTGCGCAACGGCTTCTATGCCGAGACGATCCGGTGGCAGCTGGGCCGGAGCCTGGAGAGCGGCGAGCTGCTCACCCCGGCCGACGGACCCGTGTCCTGGACCGCGCACGACGACCTCGCCGAGGCGGCCGCCGTCGTGCTCACCGAGCCCGGCCGCTTCGAGGGGCCGACGCCGCCGCTGACCGCCCCGCAGACCGTCGACATGGCCGGCGTGGCAGCGATCCTCAGCGAGCTCACCGGCCGCCCGGTCCGGCACGTCGTCATCGGCGACGAGGAGTTCGCCGCCGGCCTGATCGCGAACGGCGTGCCCGAGTTCCGCGCCCGCATCGCGCTGGGCATGTTCCAGGCGTCGCGCCGCGGCGAGTTCGGCGTCACCGCGCCCGACCTGGAGAAGCTGCTCGGCCGCCCCGCGATCTCCGTGCGCGCCCTGCTGTCGGAGGTGGTCAGCGAGTCGCGATGACCGTGGTGATGCGGGGTCCCTCGGCGTCGGAGCGCAGCAGATAGCTGAAGCTCTCGCCGGGGACCGCGTTGCCGAAGCTGTCGAGGTACTCCCACTCGACGTCGACCATCGCCAGCGCCGTGCTGAGCCGGCGCACGTCGCGAAGTTGCGCGTGTGCCGCCACGATCTGCTGCTCCTGGTACGCGGGAGCAGCGCCCAGGAAGGACAACGCGACCGCCGCCGGGGACGTGAAGGTGAAGCTGTACGAGTCCGCGACCACCATCCCGGGCAGGGCGTAGCACCCCGCGATCGCGGACACGTCGCCTCGCGTGAGCGCCGAGCCGTACCGGTCGAAGAAGTCCGTGAGGTGGTCCAGATCAACGGGTGACTTCACGGAACACGACGTACCCCCGTGATCATGGCGTCAAACTTGCGCGTTTTAACAAGACGGACGTACGGTTTAGGCGAACACATCGACGTTGAGTTAGGTGTGCCTAACCGCTACGCGGCGCCGACCGGTGCGCGAGACTGCTGAGGACTACTCACGGTCGCTGGGTGTGAAGGAGATGACGTGGCCAGCCTGGACACCTTTGGTGCGAAGAGCGAGCTGCGCGTCGATGACGCGAGCTACGAGATTTTCACGATCGACAAGGTGGAGGGCCATGAGCGCCTGCCCTACTCCCTGAAGATCCTGCTGGAGAACCTGCTGCGCACGGAGGACGGCGCGAACATCACCGCCGACCACATCCGCGCGCTCGGCGGCTGGGACCCCACCGCCGACCCGAGCGTGGAGATCCAGTTCACGCCCGCCCGGGTGCTGATGCAGGACTTCACCGGCGTGCCGTGCGTGGTCGACCTGGCCACCATGCGCGAGGCGGTCGGCGACCTCGGCGGCGACCCCACGAAGGTCAACCCCCTCGCCCCCGCCGAGCTGGTCATCGACCACTCGGTCATCGCCGACCTGTTCGGCCGCGAGGACGCCTTCGCCCGCAACGTCGAGCTGGAGTACCAGCGCAACCGCGAGCGCTACCAGTTCCTGCGCTGGGGCCAGACCGCCTTCAACGAGTTCAAGGTCGTCCCGCCCGGCACGGGCATCGTGCACCAGGTCAACATCGAGTACCTGGCCCGCACGATCATGGAGCGCAACGGCCAGGCCTACCCCGACACGGTCGTCGGCACCGACTCGCACACCACGATGGTCAACGGCCTCGGCGTGCTGGGCTGGGGCGTCGGCGGCATCGAGGCCGAGGCCGCCATGCTGGGCCAGCCGGTCTCCATGCTCATCCCGCGCGTGGTCGGCTTCAAGCTCTCCGGCGAGATGCCCGCCGGCACCACCGCCACCGACCTGGTGCTCACGATCACCGAGATGCTCCGCGAGCACGGCGTGGTCAGCAAGTTCGTCGAGTTCTACGGCCCCGGCGTCAGCGCCGTTCCGCTGGCCAACCGCGCGACCATCGGCAACATGAGCCCGGAGTACGGCTCGACGGTCGCGATCTTCCCGATCGACGACGAGACCATCAAGTACCTCAAGCTCACTGGCCGCACCGAGCAGCAGGTCGCGCTGGTCGAGGCGTACGCGAAGCGGCAGGGCCTCTGGCTCGACCCGGCCGCCGAGCCGTCCTACTCGGAGCGGCTCGAGCTGGACCTGTCGACGATCGTCCCGTCGCTCGCCGGCCCGAAGCGCCCGCAGGACCGCGTCCCGCTGAACGCCGCCAAGCCGATGTTCCGCGACGCCCTCTCCAACTACGTGCAGGAGGAGGGTCCGGCCGACGAGGCCGCCGAGGAGACCTTCCCCGCCTCCGACCCGATCGCCAACGGCCGGGAGTCCGAGGCCGACAAGCCGCACGTCTTCTCCGCCGCCGACGGCGCCGACGGGCGGCCGTCCAAGCCGACCCGGGTCACGCTCGCCGACGGCACCGAGTTCGAGCTCGACCACGGCTTCGTCGGCATCGCGGCCATCACGTCCTGCACGAACACCTCGAACCCGCAGGTCATGATCGGCGCGGCCCTGCTGGCCCGCAACGCCGTCGAGAAGGGCCTGTCCCGCAAGCCGTGGGTCAAGACCACGCTCGCCCCGGGCTCCAAGGTGGTCATGGACTACTACGACCGGGCCGGCCTCACGCCGTACCTGGACAAGCTCGGTTTCAACCTGGTCGGCTACGGCTGCACGACCTGCATCGGCAACTCCGGCCCGCTGCCCGAGGAGATCTCCGCGGCGGTCAACGAGGCCGACCTCACCGCCGTGTCGGTGCTCTCCGGCAACCGCAACTTCGAGGGCCGGATCAACCCCGACATCAAGATGAACTACCTCGCGTCGCCGCCGCTGGTCGTCGCGTACGCCCTCGCGGGCACGATGGACCTGGACATCACGTCGGAGCCGCTCGGCACGGGCTCGGACGGCAAGCCGGTGTACCTGTCGGACATCTGGCCCAGCGCCCAGGAGATCGACGACACCATCGCCGCGGCGATCGGCGCGAGCGGCTTCAGCTCCGCCTACGCCGACGTCTTCGCCGGCGACGAGCAGTGGCAGTCGCTCCCGACCCCGGAGGGCTCGACCTTCGCGTGGGACGGCGAGTCCACGTACGTGCGGAAGCCCCCGTACTTCGAGGGCATGCAGCCGGAGCCGTCGGCCGTCTCGGACATCTCGGGCGCGCGGGTGCTGGCGAAGCTCGGCGACTCGGTCACCACCGACCACATCTCGCCGGCCAGCTCGATCAAGCCCGACTCCCCCGCCGGCAAGTACCTCGCCGAGCACGGCGTCCCGCGGCACGAGTTCAACTCGTACGGCTCCCGGCGCGGCAACCACGAGGTCATGATCCGCGGCACGTTCGCCAACATCCGGCTCCGCAACCAGCTGGTGCCGGGCGTCGAGGGCGGCTTCACGGTCAACCACCTGACCGGCGACCGGACGACGATCTACGACGCATCCGTCGCGTACAAGGAGGCCGGCATCCCGCTGGTCATCCTGGCCGGCAAGGAGTACGGCTCCGGCTCCTCCCGCGACTGGGCCGCCAAGGGCACGATGCTGCTCGGCGTGCGCGCGGTCATCGCCGAGTCCTACGAGCGCATCCACCGCTCGAACCTCATCGGCATGGGCGTGCTGCCGCTGCAGTTCCCGCCCAAGACCAACGCCGAGTCGCTCGGCCTGACCGGCACCGAGACCTTCACGATCACCGGCGTGACGGAGCTCAACGACGGCAAGATCCCGTCGACGGTCAAGGTCCGCACCGACACGGGCGTCGAGTTCGACGCGGACGTGCGCATCGACACCCCCGGCGAGGCGGACTACTACCGCCACGGCGGCATCCTGCAGTACGTCCTGCGCAAGATGCTCAACAGCTGAGTCCGTACCGTGGACGCCCCGCCGTTTCCCGGCGGGGCGTTCGCATTTCTTGATCTTTCACCGTTCAGGACGTCACCCGGACCATTGTCAACGGTCACCCGATTGAGGGATTCCTGATTTTTGCCGGCCCGTCGGCATGTGTACTGTTGCCCGGTGCGATGGTCACGACTGGCGCGCGCATTGGCTTTCGCCGCAGGCGCTGCGATGCTGACATCCGCGCAATTGAATCTACCAAGAAAAGATTTCTGGGATCACAAGGCCTTATGGGCGGCCATTGCGGTGGTCGCCTATGTGACCGTTCACGATCTGCTCGTCGCGGCATTGCCCTCCTTACAGGCGAAGGCGGTACGCGAGTACGAGCAGAACATCCGGGCCACGCTCAGCGCGGGGCTGTGCGAGGTGGTCAACAAGTTCGGCGTTCCCTGGGAGGAGGTCGGGGTCCACGCCTTTCTCATCCGCGGCCTTCCCCGTTTTCGCCGTCTCGTCAACGTGGGCGGGATCCGCCTGGGAGCCAAACCCTCGATGACCGCGCCGGTATGGCGGCCGGGCAAAGGGGTGATCGGCGTTTCGTGGGACGACGACCGCATCGTGGCGGTCAATTGGAACACCTTCTTCAGGACCCACAACTCCGCGGGGAAGACCCGATGGAAGAGTCTGGATCCGAAGGACAGATACGGTCTCACCTGGGGCGAGTTCCAATTGACATCCGATTACCGAACGATTGTGGCCAGCCCCATTTATTGTCAGCGCGGCCGCAGCGGCAAACGCATGGGGTGCGTCGCCATCGACGCCCCGCTGACATCGGCGCAAGCCAACGACCCCGCCATGGCACAAATCTTGCGCGATGTGGCCAGGATGATTGAGCTTGCGGGGGATCCACCGCAGACGTGGTGGACATATAGACTTCGCTAGGGAGGTGAACCATGACCGGAGATCAAGACATTCGTGACGGCGGCCCCATCTCTCCCGGCTTCGTCGATCTGATCGCCCGCAACGGTGGATCACCGGATTTCGTCAGGCGAGCGAGCGCGGTCGCCCGGGGAGAGGACGATCCCGACGCGTCGCGTTTTCCCGCTCTCGACCAATGGATCGGCGCGGCAAGTCGCATCGTGCCCGCCGCCGGCCTCGCCGCGGCCGTGATCGCGGTCCTGCGCCACCTGGCGGACTGATCGACAAGCAAATTCGGCGCAGATCCGCTGTGCGGAGTTTCCTCGTTCGCAACAACGTGAGACATTGCCCGCCCTCGCTGGACATGTCGCCGCAGGGACGTGGCGGAGGCGTATCTCAGACCACCGAGAAGTCCGCCGGCAGCGTGGCCCGGCCGGTCAGGGCGCGCAGCACGAGCGTCTTGTCCTTGCCGGTCGCGGCCACCCGGGCGGCCTGCAGGGTGACCACGGCCAGCACCTCCTCGGCGAACTCCGCCTCGACCCCGGCGGCCGCGGCGACGTCGAGCCCGTGCACGACCAGCTCGAACGTGCGGGTG
Organism: Actinoplanes oryzae; assembly: GCF_030757795.1. GTDB lineage: Bacteria > Actinomycetota > Actinomycetes > Mycobacteriales > Micromonosporaceae > Actinoplanes. The sequence goes on along the minus strand of NZ_JAUQWH010000050.1, from coordinate 45,132 downwards.
GGGATCCACTCCCGCACCCGCATCCCGCCCACCGCGGTCAGCACCACATCGGCGTCCCCGGCCGCCGACAGCGACTGGGCCGCCGCCCTCGCGTACTCGGCCACGCCGGCCGCCGGCTCCGGCCCGAGCTCCGCCGCCGTCTTGCGGGCGTCCTCGGTGGCCGCCGCCCGGACGGCCGCCACCACGTCGGCCGGCGCCGCCCTCGCGAAGGCCCAGTAGCCCTCCGGCGATGCCACGTCGACCGTGGCCGCGGGCCCGCCCAGCGCCGACGACACCTCCCGCAGGGCGGACCCGACCACGTGCCCGGTCAGCTCCCGCAGCGTCCACTCCCCGAGCCCGGGACCGTCCCACCGCTCCTCCGGCACGCGGTAGACGAGATCGGTGAACACGGCGACGGCCGACTTGTAGGCCCAGCGGAAATCCATGCCCCCAAGCGTGCCACCGCCGCGTCAGGCCGCCTGGCAGACCGGGGCCGCGGTGGGGCCGGCACCCGTGCCCTGGAAGCCGAACTCGGTGCTGCCGCCCGCCGCGACCTGCCCGTTCCAGGTGACGTTGCGGAAGCTGACGGTCCCCGAGCTGCCCGTCGCGCCGGCGTTCCAGGTGCTGGTCACGGCGCCGCCCGACGGCAGTGTCACGCTCACCGTCCAGCCGCTGAGCGCGGCCGCGCCGGCGGTCACGCGGACGGTGGCGACATAGCCCCCGGTCCACGAGTTGAGCGACACGGTCGCGGTGCACGCGCCGGACGGTGGCGGGGTCGTCGGATCCGTCGGCGGGGTCGTCGTGTCCAGGCCGAAGAAGGCGATCGCCATCCGGGCCATGCCGCTCAGCGGCAGCGAGTGGCCCACGTTGGCGACGCTGATGCCCTCGACGGGCGCCTGGACCGTGTTCGCGCCGTAGCGGGTGCGGGTCCAGCCGGACTGCGGCGTGTCCGTGGCCACTGGCGTCTGGCTCACACCGAGCACATTGGTCCACTGCTTGATCTCTTCCCCGAAGTTCGGGTACGCGAGCGTCGTGTCCGTGGCGCCGTGGAACACCTGCATCCGCGGCCGCCTGCCGGTGTAGCCCGGATACGCGGCCCGGACGAGGTCGCCCCACGCCGCCGGCGTCTTGATGAGCTGCCCGGACGAGCAGGTGCTGTTCCAGCCGGCCTGATTGGCGGGATTGGTGGGATCGCCGGCCGAGGCCGCGAAGCACCCGAACGGCACACCCATGAACGCCGAGCCGGCCGCGAACACGTCGGGATAGTCGCCGAGCAGCACATTGGTCATCATCCCGCCGGACGAGGCGCCGGTGACGAAAGTGCGGTCGACGTCGGTGCGGTACTGCTGCTGCACGTACCGGACCATGGACACGATGCCGGCCGGGTCGCTGGTGCTGTTGTGGGTCAGGGCGCCGGGGCTGGACACGTCGAAGCAGTTGCCCGAGCGCGTGGCCGACGGGTAGATGACGATGAAGCCGTACTGGTCGGCGAGCGACTTGAACTCCGTACCCGAGTAGAACGCCGGGCCCGAGCCGGTGCAGTAGTGCACGGCGACGAGCAGGGCCGGCGCGGCGGGCCGCTGGTCGGGCACGTAGAGGTGCATGCGCAGGCCGGTGGGGTTGGCACCGAAGTTCGTCACCTCGGTCAGCGCAGCGGCGGAGGCGGGCGCCGCCGGCAGCACGACGGCGACAGCGAGGGCGACGACCGCGGCACACAGGGCGGTCCAGAGCTTTCTCATGCGAAGCTCCTTCCATAGACGCACGGGAGCGCTCCCACACTATGCTTTACATAGATGTAAACCAATGCCTTGCGCGACCGGGAAGGACGCGCGGGCACGGCGAGCTCCGGACGGTGCCGAGCTTTGCCGGGTGCTGTACACCGCGACCGGCGTACCCGATAAATAGGTTGCGCGGTCGCCCGGCGCGCGGCAGAGTCCTTCCCGCACGACCGAGAAGGTCCCGGATGAAGGGGGTGAACCCATGGCTGTCTTTGTGATGACCCCTGCCCAGGTTCACCAGACTTCCTTCTTCTCCGAGGAGACCCTCCAGTGCGAGAGCACGATTCTCTCGGCCCGGCGACCATGCGCCGCGGCCGTCGCAAGTTCGACGACGACGAACCCGACTTCGTCCCGCGGGGGCGGCTCGAGCCGCAGCTGAGCGAGGAGCCCGACCTGCCCGCGACCGGCGACCGCTGGTCCACGTGGGACGGGGCCCTGCACGGCCCGCAGCCGCGCCCCGAGTGGGTGCGCACCGAGTACGGCGCGGTGGACACCGAGCTGGGCATGCTCAAGACCGGCAAGGAAGCGGACGTCTTCCTGGTCCGGCGGGCCGTGCCCGACACCGACAGGACCAGCATGCTGGCCGCGAAGCGCTACCGGGACGGCGATCACCGGCTGTTCCACCGGGACGCGGGCTATCTCGAGGGCCGGCGCGTCCGGCGCTCGCGCGAGATGCGGGCCATGACCAACCGCACCAGCTTCGGCAAGCAGATGATCGCCGGGCAGTGGGCGCAGGCCGAGTTCGGGGCGCTGTCACACCTGTGGCAGGTGGCCGCCGAGGGCGGGACGATCGCGGTGCCCTACCCGGTGCAGATCATCGGCACCGAGTTGATGCTGGAGTTCATCGGCGACTGGGAGACGGGTGAGGCCGCGCCGCGGCTCGCGCAGCTGCGCCCGGACCCGGACGAGCTGGCGGACCTCTGGCGCCAGGCGGTCGACGCCTTCAGCGTGCTGGCCCGGGCGCAGGTGGCGCACGGCGACCTGTCGCCCTACAACATCCTGGTGCACGACGGGCGGCTGGTGGTCATCGACTTCCCGCAGGTGGTCGACGTGATCGCCAACCCGGCCGGCGGCGACTTCCTGGCCCGCGACGTGAAGAACGTCGCGAGCTGGTTCACCGCGCGCGGGCTCGTGGTCGACCAGCAGGAGCTGGTCGAGCGCCTGCAGTACGAGGCCGGGCTGCTGTGAGGCGCGGCCGCCGGAGGCCCCGGCGGCCGCGGCACCTCACTGGAGGTAGCCCTCGACCTCGCCGGTGCTGTGCGCCTGCTCGGTGTCGGGGTTGTTGCCGAACTCCCGGGCGGCACGGCGCCGGCGGAGCAGGTCCCAGCACTGGTCGAGCGCCTCCTCGACCTCCTTCAGCCGGGCGTGCTCCTCGTCGGCGCTGAGCTTGCCCTGGCTCAGCTGCTCGCGCAGCTTGTGCTCTTCGTCGACCAGGCCGTGGATCCGGCCCAGCACCTCTTTGTCATCCATGCCGGAAGCTTAGATCTTCGGCAGGCGCATTTCGCCACCGCGGGCACAGCGCGGTGGCCGGACCGCTATGCACGACTGTCAGCTGCGCTGGGGTGGCCGGCGGCCTGGGGAGCGACGGCACCACCCCGGCTGGTCCGCCGCATGGCCCATCCCACGAGGAGGGCGGCCACGGCGGTGAGGACGAGACCCGCGAGCGTGACCGCGTGCTCGAACTCCGCCGTCTGCCGATCGCTCCACTGCGGCGCGGTGATCGCGCCGGTGAACATCGCTGCGAGGATGGTGCCCCCGACCGCCACGCCGGCGCCGGAGGAGACCTCGGAGGCGGTGTCGACGAGGGCGGCGCCGATCGAGGTCCTGTTCTCCGGCAGGCCGCGCATCACGTTGACGCCCGCGACCACGCCGACCACGCGGATCGCGACGGCGACCAGGGAGAGGGAGAGTGCGATCCAGACGTAGCCGAAGCGGCCCGCCACGGCGTAGACGGCGAGCCCGGCCACGACCGCGAACGAGCTCGTCCAGGCGGCCCGCCCGAGACCGGCGCGCTCCACGAACCGGTTGACGAACGGCCCGGCGGCGATCAGCACGAGCACCTGCGGCAGCAGGCCGGCGGAGGCCAGGGCCGGTGACCAGCCCCACTCCAGTTGCAGCTGCAGGGTCACCAGGTAGCCCAGGCCGGCGACGGCCAGGCCGGTCGCGGCCTTGTAGGCCAGGCCCGCGGAGACCAGCGGGCGGGCGAGAAGCCTCAGATCGAGCAGGGGGTACGCCGCCGCGCGCTCGCGCAGCACGAAGAGCGCGGCCGCCGCGACGGCCGCGGCGGTGGCCGCCCAGGGCTGCCAGGAGCCGGCGCCCTCGTCGACGAAGAGCGTGGGCGCGACGAGCGCGAGCACGATCGTCGCCGTGCCGAGCACCGCGCCCGGGACGTCCACCGGGTCGCGGTGCAGCTCGCCGGCCTCGTCGGGGGCGATGCCGGCGCGGATGCCGAGGAGGGCGAGGACGGCGATCGGCACGTTGACCAGCAGCAGGACCTGCCACGGGGCGACGGCGAGGACGAGGCCGCCGGCCGTCGGGCCGATGGCGAGCCCGACCAGGCCCACGGTGGTGATGAGGGTCATCGCGCGGACCCGGGGACCGTCGTCGGTGAAGAGGCGGAAGGCCAGCGCGATCGAGCCGGGGGTCGTCATGGCCGCCGCCACGCCCGTCACCGCCCGGACGGCGATCAGCTGCTCCGCGGTCGTCACGAACGCCGTGGCGAGGCTCGCGGCGCCGAGCAGGGTCAGCCCGGCGAGCATGACGCGGCGCCGGCCGTACCGGTCCGCGACGGCGCCGAAGACGAGCATCAGCCCGCCGAACACCACCGCGTAGGCGCCGGTCACCCACTGCAGCGCCAGCGTCGAGGCGTGCAGCTCCCGGCCGATCGTGGGGAGCGCCACGTTGAGGATCGAGTTGTCGAGCATCTCGAACAGGAACACCGCGGACAGGCCGGCGAGGGCGATCCGCGTCTTCGTCGTGAACATGATTAGACCGTACGCCATTTTTAGAGCGCACCCTAGTTTTGTGGCTTGATACACTTCCGCCGTGGCTGAACCAGGACTTCGTGAGCGCAAGAAGGCACGCACCCGCCGGCTGATCGCGGACACGGCGGCACGCCTGTTCGCCGAGCGGGGCTACGAGCACGTGACCGTCAGCGAGATCGCCCGCGCGGCCGAGGTGGCGGAGCAGACGCTCTACAACTACTTCCCGGCCAAGGAGCAGCTGGTCGCCGATCGCGAGCAGGAGCTCAACGAGCAGCTGACCGAGCTGATCCGCACCCGGCCGGCCGGCACGAGCCCCGCCGCCGCGATCCGTGGCCCGGTCCTGGCGATGATCGAGGCGATCCGCGACCAGCCCGCGGAGAACGCCCGCGGCAGCCTCGGCTATCTGGCGGCGGTCAGCCCGACGGTCAACCGGCTCGCCCTCGAGGTGAGCGACCGCCAGGCCACCGCGCTGGCGGCGGCCGTCGCCGAGAGCGGCGCCATCGCCCCGGAGCTGGCCCGCCTGCACGGCATCGCACTGGCCGGCGTCTTCCGGATCATCATCGGCGAGACGGGCCGGCTGACCCGCGAGGGCGCGACCCCGGCCGCGATCGCCGGGGCCCTGCGCCCCCCGGTCGAGAACGTCCTCGGCGAGCTGGACCGCTGGTTCAGCGCGACGGGGACGCCATGACGGCGGAGAGCCCCTGGATCACGTTGCCGACCACGCGGGTCGGGGCGAAGCGCTGATCGATCCAGTCGCGGCCGCGGTGCAGCCACACGCTGGGCAGGCCCATGGCCGCGGCGCCGCCGATGTCGGCCTCGGGGCTGTCGCCGACGATCCACGCGCCGCCCAGGCGCATGCGGACGCGCTGGGCGGCCAGGGCGAAGATGCGCGGGTTGGGCTTGCTCACGCCGGCCTGCCCGGAGATCACCCAGTCGGCGACGTAGCGGTCGAGGCCGGTGCGGCGGATGCGGCTCTCCTGCTGCTCGTGCGGGCCGTTGGTGACCACGACCGGCACCCAGCCCGCGTCGCCGGCGATCTGCAGGGCGCAGGCGACCAGCGGGTCGAGGCGCTCGTAGGCCAGCGGGCCCTCGTGCAGCTCCTCGACCATGTCGATCGAGGTGAACGGCAGCTGGTAGCGCTCGCGGATGGCGTCGCCCAGGTCCCAGCGGGAGGTCAGGCCGTCCGCGTCGACGGAGAGCAGCCAGTCCAGATCCTCGTGCGGGGCGCCGATCTCGTCGAGGAAGCTCTTCGCCCACAGCTTGAACGCCCCGCTGCGGTCGAGCAGGGTGTCGTCCAAGGCGAGGAAGACGAGGGGCACGCGGGGCACTCTACGTGAGTGAATACCGGGCCGAACAGCCCAAGAGTGTTAACAGTGCCGGGTCCGCGCGCCGTATGGCGCGTATCGCAAGCCGTACGTACGGATTGCAGCCGCCGGAACCGGCGTGACACCATCGCTGCGTGCCCAGGGTGAGCCAGGACCAGCTTGAAGCCCGCCGCCACGAGATCCTCGGGGCGGCTCGCGGCTGTTTCGCACGTTACGGCTACGAGGGTGCCACGGTACGCCGCCTCGAGGAGGCCACGGGCCTGTCCCGCGGTGCGATCTTCCATCACTTCCGGGACAAGGAGTCGTTGTTCCTGGCGGTGGCCGAGGACGACGCCGCCGCGATGGTCGAGACGGTGGGCCGCCACGGCCTCGTTCAGGTGATGCGCGACCTGCTCGACCGGGCCGGGGCGAGCAACGACACCGCCGGCTGGCTCGGCAGCCAGCTCGAGGTGTCCCGGCGGCTGCGCACGGACCCCGAGTTCGCCAAGCGCTGGGCCGAGCGCTCGGCCGCGATCGCCTCCGCGACCCGCGAGCGCCTCGAGCGGCAGCGGGAGGCCGGCGTGCTGCGCGACGACGTGCCGGTGGAGGTGCTGACCCAGTTCCTCGAGCTGGCGTACGACGGCCTGGTCCTGCACCTCGCGACCGGCCGCCCGGCCGGGGAGCTCAGCCGCGTCCTCGACGTCGTGGAAGGCGCCGTGCGGCGGTCCTGACCAGCCCTTGCGCGCGCCTGCACAATGAAGGCTCAAGCCGGCATGGAGGTGTGCACATGACCGACACCTGGGGCATCTCGGGTCCTGCCTTCCTCGCCCTCTTCTTCGCCGCCGTCGTGGCGGTCCTCGTCGCGGCCGCCGTGCATCGCCGCATCCTCTTCCGCGGCGACCGGAGCACCAGCATCGGCAGCCTCGGCCCGCAGCAGATCGCCTATCTCAACGGCGGCGACCGCCTCGCCGTCTACGCGGCGCTCAGCGGCCTGCGCAGCGCCGGCGCCGTGACCGCCGTCTCCGGCCGGCGACTCGCGCAGAGCGGACCGCTGCCGGCCGGCGTCACGCCGCTCGACACCGCGATCCACCACGCGGCCGGCAACCACGAGCGGGCCCGCGACCTGCTCACCGACCAGCACGTACGCTCGGCGCTCGACCAGCTCCGCGCCGGCCTGGAGCGGCAGGGGCTGGCCGTGTCCGCCGACACGATCCGCACGGCCCGGCTCTGGGCCCTGCCCATGCTCGCCCTGCTCGTCATCGGCATCGCCCGGTTCGCCGCCGGGGTCGCGAACGGCAAGCCGGTCGGCTTCCTCGTCACCGCTCTCGTGATCGCGGCCTGCGCGACGGTCTTCCTGGGGCGCCGCACCGGCCGCGCAACGGGAGCGGCCACCCGGGGCATGACCGCGGTCCGCCGCCAGCACGACTATCTCGCCCCGAGCCACTCCCCCTCGTACGCCACCTACGGCGCGAGCGGTGCCGCCATGGGCGTGGCCCTGTTCGGCGCCGCGTCGCTCTACGCCATGGACCCCGCGTTCGCCGCGGAGGCCGAGATCCAGCGCAACGCGACGGCGTCCGGCACCGGCGGCGACTCCGGCAGCTACGGCGGCGGGGACTCCGGCGGCAGTTCCTGCGGTGGCGGTGGCTGCGGCGGCGGAGGCTGCGGCGGATGACCGGGTACGGCGTGGGGATCGGGTGGCGGCCCGAGATCTCCGGGTACGTGAACCAGCTGCCCGGGCTCCGCTTCGCCGAGGTGGTCGCCGAGGCGGTGCCCGCCGACGGCCCGCTGCCCGACGGGCTCACCCGGCTCCGGGAGCGCGGGGTGACCGTGATCCCGCACGGCACCCGGTTGTCGCTCGGCGGGGCGGAGCCGGTCGACCCCGAGCGCGTGGCGCACTTCGCCGCCGTGGCGCGCCGGCTCGAGGCGCCCCTGGTCAGCGAGCACATCGCGTTCGTGCGGGCGGGCGGCGTCGAGGCGGGTCACCTGCTGCCGCTGCCCCGCACCCGGGACGCCGTGGACGCGGTGGCCGCCAATGTCCGGCGTACGCGGGAAGAGCTGGACGTGCCGATCGCGCTGGAGCCGATCGCGGCGCTCTTCGACTGGCCCGACGACGAGCTGGACGAGGGTGCGTTCCTGACCGAGATCCTCGAGCGGACCGACGCGCTGCTGCTGCTCGACGTCGCCAACGTGTACGCCAACGCGCTCAACCGGGGCACTGACCCGGCTGCGCTGTTCGACCGGCTGCCGCTGGAGCGCATCGCCTACTGCCACGTCGCGGGCGGCTCGGCGACGCCGGACGGCATCTACCACGACACGCACACCGACGCCGTGCCGCGGGAGGTGCTGGAGCTGGTCGCGGACCTGTGCGCCCGGCACCGCCCGCCCGCGCTCATGCTCGAACGCGACGGCGACTATCCCCCGGCCGCCGCGCTCACCGCCGAGCTCGACGCGATCGCCGCGGCCTCGGGCTACCCGCGCGTCACGCCATGACGGGGTCGCTCGCCGATCGGCAGGCCGCCCTGGTCGCCGCCCTGACGTCCGGGGCGCCGCTGCCCGGCGGCTTCGACCCGCGCCTGGTGGAGGCCGCCCGTGTGGCGTTGCTCCGCAAGCGCGCGGGCGAGGTGGCTCGGCACTGGCCGGAGCTGGCGGGCGCCTTCGGGCGTACCTGGATCGGGGTCTGGTCCGCGTGGGCCGCGACCCGCCCGACGCGCGGCTCGCTGCGCGACGGCTGGGACCTGGCCCGCGACCTGCGCTCCCGCGGCGAGCTCCCGGCCGCGGCGGGCGCCGAACTCGCCGTACGCGAGGCGGCCCTGACCTACGACGGCACCTCGGCCCCGCGCCCCCGCCGCCGTCCCGCGCTCCGCGTGGTCGCCGGCGCATGGGTCGTGCAGGCCGCCGGCCGGGTGCACGTGCTGCGCCGCCCGGCCGCGTGAATGGCAGGATCGGCGCATGGATCTCGGACTGGCTGACCGCGTTTTCGTGCTGACCGGCGCTTCCCAGGGGCTGGGTCTCGCGACCGCCGAGGCGCTCGTGGCGGAGGGCGCCCGCGTGGTCGTCTCGGCCCGCACGCGCGAGCCGGTCGACGCCGCTGTGGCGCGGCTCGGGCCCGGCGCCGCCGGGGTGGCCGCGGACCTGGCCGACCCGGACACCCCCGGCCTGCTCGTCCGGACGGCGACCGAGCGCTTCGGCCGGCTCGACGGCGCGCTGATCTCGGTCGGCGGTCCCGGCAGCGGCACGGCGGCGCAGCAGAGCGACGAGCAGTGGCGGTCGGCCTTCGAGACCGTGTTCCTGGGCTCGGTGCGCTGCGCCCGGACGGTGGCGGCGGCGCTGACGGCGGGCGGGGCGATCGCCTTCGTGCTGTCCACGTCGACCCGGGCGCCGCTCACCGGGCTCGGCATCTCCAACGGGCTGCGCCCCGGGCTGGCCGGGGTGGCCAAGGACATGGCCGACGAGTTCGGCCCGCGCGGCATCCGGGTGGTGAGCCTGCTGCCGGGGCGGATCCTGACCGGCCGTACGCGCCGCCTGCAGGAAGCCACCGGCGACGCGGAGGCGGCCGCCGTGCGGCAGGCCGCCGAGATCCCGCTGCGCCGTCTGGGCGAGCCCGCCGAGTTCGGCCGGGTCGCCGCGTTCGTCCTGTCGCCGGCCGCGAGCTACGTGACCGGTGTCCAGATCCCCGTGGACGGCGGCCTCACCCGGATGCTCTGACGCTCTCCCCCGCCAGGAGCACCACGTCGCCCGGGCGCGCCTGCGCCCCGGCCGCGATCACCTCGTCGATGCCCATGCGCAGCGCGGCCTCCCTGATCCGGTCCTCGTCGCCGAGACCGGTCAGAACCGCCACCGTGCGGCGCCGGCCCGCGGCCACGGACAGCGCGGTGCGCAAGGCAGCCAGCACCACTTCCGGGGTACCGTCCCCGGTCGCGTCCAGCACCGTCACCCCGTCGGGGCGCTCCTCGACGACGGTGAGCCCGCCCGCCCCGCGCGGCCCCGGGTCCACGGTGCCGAGCGCGTCCGCGATGAGCCAGACGTCATGGGTGTGATCGAGCGCGACCGCCGCCGCGGCCAGCGCCGCCGCCACCGGGGCCTCGCCGTGCAGCCGCAGCGCGACCTCGGCGGACCCGACCGGCGTGTGCAGCACGAAGCGGGCCCGCGCGCGGCCGTCGAGCACGATCCGTTCGGCACGCACCCGCGCCGGGCGATGCCGGCCGAAGGTCACCACCCGCGCCTCCGTGCGCCCGGCCAGCGCCGCGGTCGCCGGATCGTCCGCGTCGAGCACGGCCACCGCCCCGGCCGGCAGCCCCTCCACCAGCCCGCCCGTGGCCGGCGCGGACCCGTCCCATCCGCTCCCGGCGGCCGCGGTGCCGCCCCGGCCGAGCCCGGCGGACGGCCGGCCCTCGGGGATGTGGTGCGTGCCGAGGATCACGGCGGCGGCCGGTCGCGCGGCGAGCAGGGCCGCGATGTCGCCGCCCCGGCCGGCGTCCAGCTCGGTGACCACGAAGCGGGTCGCGTCGTCCGCGGCGAGCAGGGTCTCGCACACCCCGGCCGGCGTGGGCCCCCCGCGCGGCGGCACGGCCGGCCCGAGCCGCGCGAGCACGTGCCCGAGCAGCCTGGCCGCGGCGGCCCGGCCACCCCCTCCGATCACCATGATCCGGTACGCCTCCGGCAGCCGGGTGGTCACCGCCGAGGCCAGCCTCCGGTACGCCGGCAGCACCGCACCCACGACGACTGCCGGCCCGCCCCCGGGCCGGTCGGTGAGCACGGCCACGGCGCCGGCCGCGCGCGCCTCGGCGGGGTCGCCGGTCAGGCACACGTACAGGTCGCCGGGGCGCAGCCGGCCCGCGTCGTGCGACGCCCCGGTCACCGCGGTCCGGGGGTCACCGTCACGGACCGTGCCCCCGACGACCGCCGCCACCTCGGCGAGCGTCATGCGGATCATGGCCGAGAGAATAGCCATCGATCCGGCCGTCATTGCACCGCCCACCCCAGATCAGAGCCCCTGGAAGACAATTTGCCGGATGTTTCCCCGGATGCCTTTCTCCACGCTTCTGTAAAAGGAAAACGCGATTACCGTCGGTGATGACTCCGGGCGCTGCGAGCCGGGCGGCCCGGCTCTCTAGGCTCGGGGCATGGACGCCGCCTCCGCCCGGCCCCGGCCGGCCCCCGCCGAGGTCGCCGCCGCGGCCGGCCGCACGATCCCCGACCTGGGCGGCCCGGGTCTGCGGGTGCTCTTCTCCGGCATCAACCCGAGCCTCTACTCCGCGGCGACCGGCCACCACTTCGCCCGCCCGGGCAACCGCTTCTGGCCCGCCCTGCACCGGTCCGGCTTCACCGACCGGCAGTTGCACCCGTCGGAACAGTCCCAGCTCCCGGCGCTCGGCCTCGGCATCACCAACGTGGTCGCCCGCGCCACGGCCCGCGCCGACGAACTGTCCCCGGACGAACTCGTCACCGGCGGCGAGCGCCTCACCGCCCTGGTCGCCGCGTGGCAGCCGCGCTTCCTCGCCGTGCTGGGCGTGACGGCGTACCGGACCGCCTTCGGCCACCCCAAGGCCCGCACCGGCCCGCAGACCGCCACCCTCGGCGGCGCCCGCGTCTGGGTCCTCCCCAACCCGAGCGGCCTCAACGCCCACTACACCGCCGACACCCTGGCCGCCGCCTTCGCCGAACTCCGCGCGGCCGCCCTCACCCCATGACCGACCGTCCGCCGCCGGACCCCGCGCCCCACCGCCCGCCGGCCGCACGCCGCCGGCGGCTCAGATCGTGAAGGTGCAGCCGGCCACGCTGAACCGGCCCGGGACGATGGTGGTCCAGTGCCCGTTCCACGTGCCGCCGTAGCTCGCGCAGACGGCCGGGCACTTCTCCTTGGCGTCGTCGTGGTTCCAGATCGGTCCCGCCGGCACGTCCATGGTGAACTCGGTGTCCCCGGCGGGGACCGCGGGCAGCTCGACCTCCACCACGCTCATCCGACCCGGCACCATGGTCCGCCACTGCCCGGTGAACCGCCCGAACCGCGCCGCGGCGACCATCGGGCCGATCCGCTGGGCGTGGTCGTTGTTCCACAGCGGCCCGGCGGGCACGGTCACCTTGAACGTGCCGGTGCTCCCGGGCGCCATGGACGTCAGCGCGGACGCCGCGAAGTCCCCGGCACCCGCCCGCGGCTCCTCCGTGAAGTCGATCCCGACGACCCGCTCCTCGATCAGCCACCGGCGCCCGGCCCGGCGCAGCCTGTCGCGGAACTCCCCCACCCGGGCGAGCGCGCCCGGACCGCCCGGCGGCGTCACGACAACCTGGAACGAGCATCGGCTGACAGCGGTGTCACCGTCCACCTCGATGGTGGCTCCGGACAGGAAGTGCCGCCGCACCCCTTCCGGCAGCCCGTCGCGGAAGCGGCCGCGCTCCTTCCGCGCCACGAACTCCCCGGAGTCGTCCCGCAGCACGCCCTCCCGGGTGAAGCAGTCCGCCCACGCGTCGGCATCGGACGCGTCCACCGCGGCGGCGCACGCGTGCAGCACTTCGGAGATGTCTTGCTTCGCCTTGCGGACCGCCACGGCTCATGACCCTTCCCACGGAGATGGCCGCCGATCGTAGGTCATCCCCGCCAGACCTCACCGTCGCTGCGGGGCTCGCGAGGCACTCCAGGCTGTCGATCACCGCGACGTCGTCACCCGAGCCCGCGACATCGGTCCCGGCGGCCGCCGGCGCAACGGCGTCAGGTGTTGGCCGACGGCCCAGCTGCTCGTCCCCGACGACCACGGCGGGAAAGCCTCGGTCGGACGCCACGCGAAAGCCCCCCGCGGACGCCGGCGCGGCGGCGTCGGATCGTGGCGAGGGTTCGCCGGGCCGGGGCGGGCGGCGCAGCACCCCTCGTCGCGGTCAGGGCTCGATCGGGGTGGGGACCGGGATCACCACCGGCTCCACGTCGGAGGGGATCAGCGGCCGGCTGTCCGCGAACTGCGTCCGGTAGAGCTCCGCATACAGCCCGCCGATCGCGACCAGCTGCTCGTGGGTGCCGCGCTCGACGATGCGGCCGCCGTCCATGACGAGGATCAGGTCGGCCTCGCGGACGGTGGACAGCCGGTGCGCGATGACCAGCGCCGTGCGCCCCTCGAGGGCCACCGACAGCGCGCGCTGGACCGCGGCCTCGGACTCGCTGTCAAGGTGGGCCGTGGCCTCGTCGAGGATGACGATCGACGGGTGCTTGAGGAGCAGGCGGGCGATGGCGATGCGCTGCTTCTCGCCGCCCGAGAAGCGGTAGCCCCGCTCGCCGACCACGGTGTCGAGGCCGTCGGGCAGCGCCTTGACGAGCTGCTCGACCTGGGCGCCGCGCAGGGCCTCCCACATCTGGTCCTCGGTCGCGTCCGGCCGGGCGTAGCGCAGATTCTCCGCGATGGTCTCGTGGAAGAGGTGCGAGTCCTGGGTGACCACCCCGATGGTGTCGCGCAGCGAGTCGAGGGTGGCGTCGCGCACGTCGACGCCGCCGACCCGCACGGCGCCCTCGGTCACGTCGTAGACCCGGGAGACCAGCATGGACGTCGTCGACTTGCCGGCGCCGGACGGGCCGACCAGCGCGACCAGCTGCCCCGGCTCGACCGTGAAGTCGACGCCGCGCAGCACCGGCGCGCTCTCCTGGCGGTCGAGCGTCGCCACGTCCTCGAGCGTGGCGAGCGAGACCTCGGCGGCGCTCGGGTAGCGGAAGTGCACGTCGCGGAACTCCAGGCGCCCGGCACCCGCCGGGATCGGCGTCGCGTCCGGCTTCTCCTCGATGCCGGGGCGCAGGTCGAGCACCTCGAAGACGCGGTCGAAGGACACGAGCGCGCTCATCACGTCGACCCGGACGTTGCTGAGCGCGGTCAGCGGCCCGTAGAGCCGGGTCAGCAGCAGGGCGAGCGTGACGACGGTGCCCGCGGTGACGCTGCCGGTGACGGCCAGCCAGCCGCCCAGGCCGTAGGTCAGGGCCTGCGCGAGCGAGGCGACCAGCAGCATGGCGACGAAGAACGTGCGGGAGAACATGGCCTGCTGCACGCCGATGTCGCGGACCCGGCGGGCGCGCTCGCCGAACCGCTCGGCCTCCACGCCGGGGCGGCCGAAGAGCTTGACCAGCAGGGCGCCGGAGACGTTGAACCGCTCGGTCATCGTCGCGTTCATCTTGGCGTCGAGGTTGTAGGACTCGCGGGTGATCTCCGCGAGCCGCTTGCCGACCCGGCGCGCGGGGATGATGAAGAGCGGCAGGAGCACCAGCGACAGGACCGTGATCTGCCACGACAGGCTGAACATGACGGCGGCGGTCAGCACCAGCTGGATGACGTTGCTCACCACGCCGGAGAGCGTGGACGTGAAGGCGCGCTGCGCCCCGGTGACGTCGTTGTTGAGCCGGCTGACCAGCGCGCCGGTCTGCGTGCGCGTGAAGAACTGCAGCGGCATGCGCTGGACGTGGTCGAACACGCGGGTGCGCAGGTCGAGGATGATGCCCTCGCCGATGCGGGCCGAGTACCACCGCTGGGCCAGCGACAGCAGGGCGTCGCCGACGGCCAGGCCGGCGATCGTGAGGGCCAGCTTGATGATCGTGCTCGCCGCGCCGGACCCGCCGGCGGTGATGGCGTTGACCACGTGGCCGGCGAGCACCGGGGTGGCCACCCCGATGGCGGCCGAGATCACGACGGTGACCAGGAAGATCGCGATGTCGCGCCGGTAGGGGCGCGCGTAGGTGAGGATGCGGCGCGCGGTGCCCCGCTTGAGCTGGTGCTGGGTGACGCGTTCGGCATTCTGCATCGAGCGCAGCATCATCCAGCTGGACCCGGAGGACATGGGTCCCATGGCGTCACCTCCAGGGTCGTCGAACCACGGCGGACATAGTGTGCCCGCCGGGTACGACAACTTTCCGGGGGTGCCGGTTGTTCCTACTCCAGCCCCGCCAGGTCGCGGAGCCGGCGCGTCTGTGCCTCCCGCTCGGCGCGGTCCTGATCCTCGTAGGACCGGCCGGGCGCACCGGCCAGCAGAGCCTTGATCTCCGCCGTTGCGCCCGCGGGGGCGGCGAGCACGGCGGCGGTCAGGTCCGCGACGGCGGCGTCCAGGTCGTCGACCGGCACGACGGCGGTCGCGAGGCCGAGGCGATCGGCCTCCTCGGCCGGCAGCCGGCGCCCGGTGAGGCAGATCTCCAGCGCCCGGGAGGGACCGACCAGCTCGGTGAGCCGCTTGGTGCCACCCAGATCCGGTACGAGCCCGAGCGTCACCTCGGCCATGGAGAATTGCGCGTCCTCCGCCAGCACCCGCAGGTCGCAGTTCAGCGCCAGTTGGAAACCGGCGCCGATGGCATGTCCCCGCACCGCGGCGACAGTAACGAGGGACGGCCGTCGTAACCAGGTGAACGCTTCCTGGAAGCCGGCAATACGCGCGGCGCACTCTTCGGAGGACAGCCGGGCGAGTCGGGCGAGGGAGGAATCGCCGTCGCCGCGCGCGACCGACAAGTCGAGTCCCGCCGAAAAAGCGCGCCCCTCGCCCCGGACAATGAGGACTCGCACGTCCCCCGGTAATGCGCGCGAAATATCGGCTAGCTCGGCCCACATGGCCGGCGTCTGTGCATTGAGCACGTCGGGCCGGCACAACGTCACCGTCGCGACCGGCCCGTCCTGTGCGTATCGGACGCCCGCGGTGGAGGTGGAAGCCTCGCTGGTCGTCACGCCTTCTTGCGCCGGCGCGCGCCGCCGCGCTGCCGCAGCTGGACCCCGGACTCGGTGAGCACGCGGTGCACGAATCCGTAGGACCGCCCGGTGGATGCGGCGAGGGCCCGAATGCTCTCTCCGGAGGTGTAACGCTTGACGAGGTCCTTGGCGAGCGTCTGCCGCTCGCTGCCGACGATTCGACGACCCTTCTCAGTGCTGGTGGCTGTGCCCGTGGCTGCCATGTTGATTCCTCACGTCCCCAGACTGTGCGGTTCGATACGGTCCCACCTATTAGACCGCCTCCAACGATCATGCGCTAGGTATCTCGGGTTGACGAACGTGCCCATTTACCGGTGTCAGGAACCCGACGATGGCCACGTTCATCAATGTCAGACAGTTGGGGCCCAAGACCGTTCGGGCGTCGAATGGCGGACCGAGAACGTTTTCCGGAACCGCCGGGGACCCGTTCCCGGTATCCGCCCGGCAACCCGATCAAGGCCGGATGACCTGCGCAAACATGATCCGCCCGCGGACGCGACAACGCTGTCACCGAGCGTGCCCGAGAAGGCCGTCTCCGGGCAGGCTCCATGACCGAACGGGCACGATGCAGCGCGGAAGGGCTGCCCACTTGAGTGTCGGGCATGACCAGCGCCGGGCACGTGTCGCACTGTCTGTGTGGGCACCAGTTGACAACTGACGATGCCGATGATCCTGGATCTCCGGCGCTGTGGTCGATGCGGGCGGCGGCGCGGGTCGATGCGGGCGGCGGCGAGGGCCGACGCGGGCGGCGGCGAGGCGGAGGAAGGGCGGATCGCCGGGCCACAAGGCGGAGCGGGGGCGCCGGGCCACAAGGCGGAGCGGGGGCGCCGGGAGGAACGACGTCCGCGAGGACTGGCCCGGACAGCAAACAGCCCGGCGGCCACGGGGGCCACCGGGCTGGACGGCGTCACGCCAGCTCGACGAGCTCCAGCAGGTCGTCGCTCCACGCGTCCTCGTCGCCGTCGGGCAGGAGGATCGCCCGGTCAGGCTTGAGCGCCTGCACGGCCCCGGCGTCGTGGGTCACCATGACGATCGCGCCCGGGTAGTTGGCCACCGCGTCGAGCACCTGCTCGCGGCTGACCGGGTCCAGGTTGTTCGTCGGCTCGTCGAGCAGCAGCACGTTGGCGCCCGAGCAGACCAGCGTGGCGAGCGCCAGCCGGGTCTTCTCGCCGCCGGACAGCACCCCGGCCGGCTTGTCCACGTCGTCGCCGGAGAAGAGGAAGGCGCCCAGGATCTTGCGCAGCTCCGTGTCGGTCTGGTCCGGGGCGGCGCTGCGCATGTGCTCGAGGATCGTCCGGTCGACGTCGAGGGTCTCGTGCTCCTGCGCGTAGTAGCCCAGCCGCAGGCCGTGACCGGGGCGCACCTCGCCGGTGTCGGGCTCGAGCAGGCCGCCCAGCATGCGCAGCAGCGTGGTCTTGCCCGCGCCGTTCAGACCCAGGATCGCCACGCGCGAGCCCCGGTCGACCGCGACGTCGACGTCGGTGAAGATCTCCAGCGACCCGTACGACTTCGACAGCCCGCTCGCCGTCAGCGGCGTCTTGCCGCACGGGGCCGGCGTGGGGAAGCGCACCTTGGCGACCCTGTCGGAGGTGCGCACCTCCTCCAGCCCGCCGAGCAGCTTCTCCGCGCGCTTCGCCATGTTCTGCGCGGCGACCGTCTTGGTGGCCTTGGCGCGCATCTTGTCGGCCTGGGCCATGAGGGCGCCGGCCTTCTTCTCCGCGTTGGCCCGCTCCCGCTTGCGGCGGCGCTCGTCGGTCTCGCGCGCCTCCTGGTACGTCTTCCACCCCATGTTGTAGATGTCGACGACCGAGCGGTTGGCGTCCAGGTACCACACCTTGTTGACCGCGGCGTCGAGCAGCTCGACGTCGTGGCTGATCACCACGAGACCGCCCTTGTGCTGGGCCATGTAGCCGCGCAGCCAGGCGATCGAGTCGTGGTCGAGGTGGTTGGTGGGCTCGTCGAGCAGCAGGATGCCCTTGCCGTTCTGCCCCGAGTTGGCGAAGAGGATGCGGGCCAGCTCAATGCGGCGGCGCTGGCCACCGGAGAGCGTGCCGATGGTCTGGGCCAGGGCGCGGTCGGGCAGGCCCAGGTTGGCACAGATGCGGGCGGCCTCGGCCTCGGCCGCGTAGCCGCCCAGCGCCGAGAACTGGTCCTCGAGCTGGCCGTAGCGGCGCACGAGCTTGTCGTCGCCGCTCTCCTCCAGCTCGATCTCGAGCTTCTGCATCTCGCTGATGATCGCGTCGAGGCCCCGGGCGGAGAGGACGCGGTCGCGACCGGTGACGTTCAGATCACCCGTACGCGGGTCCTGCGACAGGTAGCCGATCTCGCTGGTCGCCTCGACCGTGCCCGCGTAGGGGGTGCCCTCGCCGGCCAGCACCTTGAGCGTCGTGGTCTTGCCGGCGCCGTTGCGGCCGACCAGGCCGATGCGGTCGCCGGGCTGCACGCGCAGCGTGGTCGGGGAGATCAGGATCCGGGCGCCGGCACGCAACTCGAGTCCGGTGGCGGTAATCATGGGAAACTCTCGCTCTCGGGAGAAAGGCTGGCTCAGGCACACGGAAGCGCCGTCCGGCGTCGGAGCCGGGCGGCGCGGGGCAGGTCAGCCTTCGCAGAGCAGCACCCGACGATTGTACCGGGCGCCCCGCGCGACCTCCCACCCGATTAGAGGGCAAGATCATCGGGTAATCGCGGCGACATAACGCCCGGGAGGACTGGATGGAACTCAACGACCGCGCCGACATCGACACCAGCCAGATCGAGGACGACCGATCGAGCGGCGGTGGCGGAGGTGGCCTCGGCGGCCTGCCCATCCCGGGCGGCGGCGGGGGCCTCGTCGGCATCATCGTCACCGTGCTGGTCGCCGTGGTCGGCGGCTACTTCGGCATCAACAGCCTCGGCGGCAGCGACGGCGGCACGCAGCAGAGCGGCGACAACGCCACCCTCAAGGCCAAGTGCTCGTCGGAGCAGAAGCTCGACCAGCTCGACTGCCGCAACGCGCTCTACGTCAACTCGATCCAGGACTTCTGGGCGGACGAGCTGCCCCAGGCCTTCAACGAGCAGTACAAGCCCGCCAACACCAAGTTCTTCTCGCAGCGCGTCAGCACCGGCTGCGGCGCCGCGGACTCCGGCGTCGGCCCGTTCTACTGCCCGGCCGACGACAAGGTCTACATCGACCTGACCTTCTACCAGGTGCTCGCGCAGCAGCTGGGCGCCCCGGGCGAGTTCGCGCAGCCCTATGTCCTCGCCCACGAGTACGGCCACCACGTCCAGGACCTGCTCGGCACCGAGGCCGCCATGCGCCGCCAGCAGGAGCGCGACCCCGACCAGGCCAACGCGCTGTCGGTGAAGCTCGAACTGCAGGCCGACTGCTACGCCGGGGTCTGGGCCAAGCACGCCACCGAGACCAAGGACGCCGATGGCGACGTCCTCATCACGAACATCACGCAGGACGACATCCAGCAGGGCCTCGACACCGCCTCCAAGATCGGCGACGACACGCTGCAGCAGCAGGGCGGCGGCACGGTCAACCCCGCGGAGTTCACGCACGGCACGAGCAAGCAGCGCATGGGCTGGTTCAGCCGGGGCTACGAGGGCGGCGACCCCAAGCAGTGCGACACGTTCCAGGCCTCGTCGCTCGACATCTAATTCCGTTGCCCGGCGGGGGCGGCACCTGCACGATGACGGCGTGATCTCCCTGCGTACGCATCGTGTCGTCGCTCGCCCCGCCGCCTCCCCCGCCGGGCGACAGCAGCGCACGTCCCCTGACCGGGCGGTGTCCACGGCCGTGTCATGAGCGGCCCGTTCCTGGCCGGGGTGGTCGCCGGCTACGGCGTGGCCATCCCGGTCGGCGCCATCGGCGTCCTGATCGCGGGCCTGAGCGCCCGCACCTCCCTGACCGTGGGCGCCGCCGCCGGACTCGGAGCTGCCACGGCCGACGGCATCTACGCAGCCGCCGCCGTGCTCGGCGGGGCGGCCCTCGCCTCGGCCGTCGCCCCCGTCGCCACTCCCCTGCGCTGGCTCTCCGCCGCGACCCTTCTGGTCCTGGCCGGCTGGACCGTCCGCGCCGCCCTGACTCCCCCACGCCCCGCCGCCGAGATGTCCCGGCTCGACCGGGCCGGGCCGGGGACCGCCTATCTGGCCGTGCTCGGGCTGACGGTCCTCAACCCGGCGACAGTGGTGTACTTCACAGCCCTGGTGCTCGGCCGCGGCGGAAGCGGGGGCGGCGCGTGGTTCGTGGCGGGTGCGTTCGTGGCGTCGGCCAGCTGGCAACTGCTGATCGCGGGCACCGGCGCCGCGGCGGGACGCTTCCTCACCACGCCCCGGGCACGCCGGGTCACCGCCCTCGTGTCGGGCGCGCTGATCGCCGTACTGGCGGTGGGTCTGGTTCTCTAGGCCGGCAGGTGGTCGACCGTGTTGTAGCGGTCGAGGACGAGGCGGCCCGAGCTCCCGTCGAAACGGGTGATCGACGCGTTGCGCACGAAGCCGGCGGCGGCCACCACGTCGGCCAGGCGGTCCCAGTCGAGGCCCTCGATGACGTACCGCATCATCAGCACGACGGCATCGTGCGCGGTGACCACGACGCGCTTGCCGGCGTGGTCGCGGTTGAGGTCCTCCAGGAACGAGGTCAGCCGCACCGCGATGTCCTCGAAGGCCTCGCCGTTCGGCGGCCGGTAGCGGTATTCGCCGGCCGCCTCGAGCCGCCCCGGCTCGTCGGGGAAGCGCTCAGCGACGGCCGCCCGGGTCAGCATCTCCAAGTCGCCCAGCAGGCGGTCCACCAGCCGCGGGTCGGTGGTGGCCGGCGGCAGGTCGAGCCCGGAGGCCGCGACGGCGAGGCGCCAGGTCTCGCGCGCCCGCAGGTAGGGCGACGTGATCGCCACCTCGGGCAGCAGCTCCGCCGGCAGCGTGGCCAGCCAGTGGCCGACCGCCGCGGCCTGCCGCTCGCCCAGCTCGGTCAGCTCCACCTCGCTGTCCCGCCCGGTCAGCCCCGAATCGACCCGCCCGGCGGCGTCGGCCTCGGGAAAGGCGACATTCGAGGCGCTCTGGCCGTGACGGATCAGGATCAGCTCGGCAACCACACCCATGATCCAGACCCTATCCGCCCCGGCCCGGCGAGCGCAGCCCCGCGATCAGGCGCCGGCTGCGGGATCCCGGACCAGCACCCTGACCGTACGCGCCAGAGCAACCGCCTCCTCCAGCACCGCGTGCCGGGGCTCGGGCACGTCGAGGAACCGCTCGTCCCGCATTGCCAGCACCGGGGCGAGCGCCGGCGCGGCCAGGATCGCGTCCACGGCGGCCCGGTCCCCGCCGGTGACCACGGCGCACAGGCTCGTCGTCTCGGGCAGCAACAGCCGTCCCGCGATCGCCGCCCCGTCCGCGGCCGCCGCCTTGGCCTGGTTGTCCCGCCGCCGGGCGAACCGCTGCTGCGACCACCCGCCGGCCGCCGTCCGCCCCTGGACGTAGTGCGTGTCGACCTTGGACGTCACCAGCCGCGTGCCGTCCGCGACGCCGACCGCCACGGCTCCCTTGCGCGCGAGCAGCAATCCGATCCGCCGCGGCTTCGCGGCCTCGGCGGCGAAGGCGGCCAGATCACCGGGGCCGCCCGCGTGCGCACCGCAGCCGGGCGGCGGGAAGAGCTCGGCGGTGGCGCCGTCCGCACCCGTGACCACCAGCCCATCGGCCGCGTAGCCGCCGTGGCGGGCGCCGAAATTCTCCAGCCACCGGGGCAGCCGCTCCGGGGCCACGTCGACCCACCGTCCCCCGCCCGCCGCGGGCCGCGCGCTCATCCCCTCACCCTACGGCCGTCGGCCCTGGCACGATCGGCCGCATGAGCGACCCCACCGGTAACGACATGGCCACCCGCTCACGCAGCCGGGCGCGGCAGCGGTCACGCCCCGAGGCGATGGACCCCCAGGCACTGCTCGACCGGCTGACCAGCGTCTTCGGCGAGGCGCGGAACCCGGAGCGAGCGGGACCGGCCGCCGCCTACATGCGGGATCAATTTCCCTTCCTCGGGCTGGCGGCCCCGGCCCAGCGCTCCCTCGCCAGGTCCGTGGTCGCCGGTCTCGCCGCGCCCTCGGAGGAGCAGCTGCGGCAGGTGGTGCTCGGCTGCTGGCGGCTGCCCGAGCGCGAGTACCAGTATTTCGCCTGCGACTATCTGCGCGCCCACGCGGCGGTGCCCGGGCCCGGCTTCCTCGCGACGATCCGCGCCCTGGTCACGACGAAGTCCTGGTGGGACACCGTCGACCCGCTCGCCACCCGCGTCGTCGGCGCCCTGGTCACCCGCCATCCCGCCCTGCGCACCGAGCTGGACGCCTGGGCCGGGGACGACAACCTCTGGCTCGTGCGGACGGCGATCCTGCACCAGCTGCACCACGGCGCCGCCACGGACACCGGCCGCCTCTTCGGCTATTGCACCCGGCAGGCGGGACACCCCGACTTCTTCGTCCGCAAGGCCATCGGCTGGGCCCTGCGCCACTACGCCCGCACCGACCCGGACGCCGTCCGCGCCTACCTCGCCGAGCACCGCTCCGAGCTGTCCCCCCTCTCCGTCCGCGAGGCCGCCAAGCACCTCTGACCACGCGCCAAGTCAGTTGTTCGCCGTCCAGGCGCCCAGCTCCCCCAGCACGCTCGCGTCGCCGGTGACGGTCACCGCGTCGGCCGGAATGCGGTTGAAGAGGAAGAGCAGCAGGTCACTCGCCGGGGCCTGCACGGTCGTGACCGGTTCCCCGGCGGCGGCCGGATGCGCCTCGGCGCCGGCGGGGGTCAGGTCGACGACCCAGGCCGGACCGTCCGTGGCCGACAACGTGAGGCGCGCGGGCCGGTGCGGCCACGGCCCGAGCGACCCCAGCCCCACCTCGAGGAACTCGGGCACGGCATCGACGGCGGCGGCCGCCGGGATCGGCTCGGGCTTGCCCGCCGCTGCCTGGGCGTCCCACGCGTGCACCGCCGCCTCCTGCACCTGATGGCGGGCCACGGCCCCGGCGGTCATCGGCGCGCCGGAGGCCTCCCACCAGGTCCAGCAGCCCGTGCCGGGCCCGGCCGCCCGCAACGCCCCGACCAGCATCCGGGTCGACTCCGCCGACCACTCCAGCAGGTCGCCGGACGGCTCGCGGGGCCCGACGGCCTCCTCGGACGGCGGATCCCCGGCGGGCCCGGCGGCGACGGCCGCGGCCCAGAAGCGGTGCACATTGCCGAGATGCGTGACCAGGTCGCGGACGGTCCAGCCGGGGCAGCCCGGCACGCCGGCGGCCAGGTCCGCGCCGGCGACGGCGGCGCGGAAGGCGGCCGACCGGTCCTCGATCAGCGCGAGCAGGTCCTCGAACGGCGGTGTCTGCGTCATGGAGAAGTTCTATCAGGACCCCCCGACAGAACGCGGTAACCGCAGCTCAGAAGCCCACTTCCG
The DNA here is from genome assembly GCF_030757795.1 of Actinoplanes oryzae. Taxonomy (GTDB): domain Bacteria; phylum Actinomycetota; class Actinomycetes; order Mycobacteriales; family Micromonosporaceae; genus Actinoplanes. Next base: position 21,993 of record NZ_JAUQWH010000050.1, on the reverse strand, counting down.
CCGGCTCGGGCGGCAGCGGCGCCTCGGTCGGCTCCGGAACCGGGTCGCCGGGGTCGTCCGGCCCGGCGGTCGGCGGCGCGGTGGGATCGGTGGTCGCCGGCGGCGGCTCCGAGAACGACACGGACGGGGACGGGGTCGGTGCCGTGGTCACGACGGGCGAGGGCGGCGGCACCTCGTCCGGCGGGAGGCTCCGATACTTGCGGGCCTTCTTCGGCGGCTCGGGCAGATTGGCCTCCCCGCCACAGGTGAACGCCTGCTCCCGCCCGCCCATGCGGACGTGCGAGGCGACCAGCTTGCGGGTGCTCTGCTCGGAGCGATAGCCGAGCCCGAACGGGCCGACATCCAGCGGATAGTCCTTGGTCGCCGCCGTGACCTCGTAGGTGGCGCCGACCGTCGTCTCCGCCTTGTTCAGCCGCGACCAGAGCTTGCCGCCCCGCCGCGGGAAGAAGATCTCGTCCGGCGTCAGCGCCTGGAAGGGGTCGGCCAGCACCTTGCTCAGCCGGCCGCTCACGTCGGCGCGGTTCCGCTCCTTGCGCAGGTTCAGCACGCGGCTGGTGTGGTCGAGCCGCTTGCCGTGCTGCACGTCCGCCGAGGCGGTGAGCCGCACCGGACGGCCGCCGGGGTCGAAGAGCAGCTCGTACGCGATCGCGAGCCGGCCGGTCCACGTGGTGGACACGCCCTGGCCCCGGACGCCGAGCCGCTTGAGCAGCCAACTCGGTCCCTTGGTGTGGAGCTGGGCGCCCAGCGAGCGCGCGACGCTGAAGCGGCCGTCGGGGAACACCGTCAGATAGCCCTTGGCCTGGGCGTCGACGGTCAGCTTGGAGGCCAGGTCGCCCTTGAGCGCCTTGGCCTCGCCGGCGCCGCGGAGGCCGAGCACCACGATCATCCGGTTCCAGCGATCGGGTGGCGTCCGCTCGCCGAGGATTTTCTCCGCGTCCCTGCGGCTGGGCCGGTCGTAGGTAAAGCCCAGGCCGGCCGTACCGAGGATGGCAGCCTCGGCCGACGGCGCGAGCGAGCCCACCCACTTGCTCATCGTGCCGGTGAGCTTGACGGCGGCGTTCCGGCCACCTTCCAGCTCGTAGATCAGCGTGGCCGTGTAGGCGCGCTGCTTGGTCCGGGGATCCACGGCGACCGCCGCCGTCCGGGTGGACGTGCCGCCGGCCCGGAACGACAGGCCGTGCGCCGTGTACTTCTCCTCCAGCGAGTCGCTCTGCAGGGTGCAGACGTAGTTGTCCTTCGACGGACCGGGATCGTCATCGGGGCCGCCTTCGCACGACAGGGAACCCGCGGCGATCATCGAGGCAGTGAGCGTGGTCATGGCGCAACGCGTGACAGACATGGCGACCTCCGGCACCGAAACCGCCAGTCTGCGCGCGCCGGGGCCGCCGGGAGGCCGCGTGTCATGAAGGCGACCTGCGGTTACCCCTCAGAGGGACGCGGAGACACGAAAGCCGCCGGAGCCCGAGGGCACCCGGCGGCGTACGCGCAAAAAGGTCAGACGTTGAAGCCGAGCGCCCGCAGCTGCTCGCGGCCGTCGTCGGTGATCTTGTCCGGGCCCCACGGCGGCAGCCACACCCAGTTGATGCGGAAGTCGTTGACGAGGCCGCCGCCCGGGCCGGTGGTCAGCGCCTGGCGGGTCTGGTCCTCGATGACGTCGGTCAGCGGGCAGGCCGCCGAGGTCAGCGTCATGTCGAGCGTCACGACGTTCTCGTCGTCGACGAACGTGTCGTAGACCAGGCCGAGGTCGACCACGTTGATCCCGAGCTCGGGGTCGACGACGTCCTTCATCGCCTCCTCGATATCCGCCAGCGACGCCTTCTTGCCGCCGGCGGCCGGCGCGGCGGCCTCACCACCGGAAGCGGCCGCGGCGGCGGTCTCCGGAACGGCCGCGGCGGCGGCCTCCGGAACGGCCGCGGCGGCGGTCTCGGGGGCGGCGTCGAGGGTCGACACGGGCGACGTCGCGTCGTCCGGCCCGGCCGTGTCGGCAGCGTCCGACGCGATCTCGGTGATGGTCTTGTCGGTCATGCTGAAACCTCCGGGTTGACGCTGACACCCGCCCGCGCGGCAGCGTCCTTGAAAGCCATCCACGGCAGCAGCGCGCACTTCACACGCGCCGGGTACTTCGCCACGCCCGCGAACGCGATGCCGTCGCCGAGCACGTCCTCGTCCGGCTCGATCGTGCCGCGGCTCTGCATCAGCTCGACGAACTTCTCGTGCACGGCCGAGACCTCGTTTGCCGACTTGCCGCGGAGCAGGTCGAACAGCACCGAGGCGGAGGCCTGCGAGATCGAGCACCCCTGCCCGTCGTACGAGATGTCGGACAGATCGGCGGCGACCCGGATCGTGATCTCGTCCCCGCAGGTCGGGTTGACGTGGTGGGCCTCGCCCGCGAACGAGTCCCGCAGCCCGCGCCCGTGCGGGTGCTTGTAGTGGTCCAGGATGATGTCCTGGTAGAGCTGGTCGATCATCAGGCGAACACCTTCCGCACCTGCTCCAGACCGCGCGCCAGGGCGTCGATCTCGTCGGTCGTCGTATAGAGGTAGAACGACGCCCGGGTCATCGCCGGAACGCCGAAGCGGGTGCACACCGGTCGTGCGCAGTGGTGCCCCACGCGAACCTCAACACCGAGATCGTCGAGAATCTGCCCGACGTCGTGCGGATGCACCCCGTCGACCCCGAACGAGACCGTGCCACCGCGCCCCTCGGGGCTCGCCGGCCCGTAGATGCGCACGCCCTCGACGTCCGCCAGAGCCTTCAGCGCGTACGCCGTGATCTCCTGCTCGTGGCGGTGCACGGCGTCCATGCCCACGGCCCGCAGATAGTCGACCGCCGCGCCGAGCCCGATGGCCGCGGTGATCGGCGGGGTGCCGCCCTCGAACCGCGCGGGCGGCGGCGCGAACGTCGTCCCGCCCATGGTGACCGTCTCGATGGTCGACCCGCCGGCCAGGAACGGCGGCATCTTCTCCAGCAGGCCGGCCCTGCCCCAGAGCACGCCGATCCCCGTCGGGCCGAGCATCTTGTGCCCGGTGAAGGCGATGAAGTCCACGCCCAGGGCGGCGACGTCGACCGAGAAGTGCGGCACCGACTGCGAGCAGTCCAGCATCACGAGCGCGCCGACCTCGCGCGCCCGGGCGACGATCCGCGACGGGTCGTTGATCGTGCCCAGGATGTTCGACATGTGGACGACCGAGACCAGCTTGGTGCGCTCGTTGATCAGGTCGTCGATGCCCGACTCGTCCAGCCGGCCCTCGTCGGTGACGCCGAACCAGCGCAGGGTCGCGCCGGTGCGCTCGCAGAGCAGCTGCCACGGGACGAGGTTGGAGTGGTGCTCCATCTCGGAGACCACGATCTCGTCGCCGGGGCCGAGCGCCAGGAACTGACCCGCCGTCCACGCCACGAGGTTGATCGCCTCGGTGGAGTTCTTGGTGAACACCACCTCGTCGGGGTGCGCGGCGCCGATGAAGGCGGCCACCTTGGCGCGCGCACCCTCGTAGGCCTCGGTCGACTCGGTGCCCAGCGTGTGCACCGAGCGCGACACGTTGCCGTTGTGCCGTTCCAGGTGGTCCTGCATCGCCTCGAGCACCTGGCGTGGCTTCTGCGACGTGTTGGCGCTGTCGAGATAGACCAGCGGGTGCCCGTTGATCTCCCGGCTCAGGATCGGGAAGTCGCCGCGGATGCGGACCACGTCGAACGACATGTCAGGCCTTCGCCCCCGCGACGTAGCGCTCGTAGCCCTCGGCCTCCAGCTGCTCGGCGAGCTCGGGGCCACCCTCCTCGACGATCTTGCCGGCGACGAAGACGTGCACGAAGTCGGGCTTGATGTAGCGCAGGATCCGCGTGTAGTGCGTGATCAGCAGCAGGCCGGTGTCGCCGGTGGCGCGGACGCGGTTGACGCCCTCGCTGACGATGCGCAGCGCGTCGATGTCGAGGCCGGAGTCGGTCTCGTCGAGGATCGCCATCTTCGGCTTGAGCAGCTCGAGCTGCATGATCTCGTGGCGCTTCTTCTCGCCGCCGGAGAAGCCCTCGTTGACGTTGCGCTGGGCGAACGACGGGTCCATCTGGATCCGCTCCATCGCGCCGCGCAGCTCGCCGGCCCAGGTGCGCAGCTTGGGCGCCTCGCCGTCGATCGCGGTCTTCGCCGTGCGCAGGAAGTTCGCCACGGACACGCCGGGGACCTCGACCGGGTACTGCATGGCGAGGAACAGGCCGGCGCGGGCCCGCTCGTCGACGGTCATCGCGAGGACGTCCTCGCCGTCGAGCAGCACCGAACCGCCGGTGATCTCGTACTTGGGGTGGCCGGCGATGGAGTACGCCAGGGTGGACTTGCCGGAACCGTTCGGACCCATGATCGCGTGGGTCTCGCCCGACTTCACGGTGAGGTCGACCCCGGCCAGGATCGGCTTCAGCTCGCCCTCGGGCAGCTTGACCGACACCTGCAGGTCGCGGATCTCCAGGGTGCTCACGGGTTTACTCCATTACTCGGCTGGGTCGAAACGTAGATGTCGCCGTCGCGGATCTCGACGGGGTAGGTCGCCACCGGGTCGATGGCGGGCGGGCCGGAGGGCTCCCCGGTACGCAGGTCGAAGCGGGAGCCGTGCAGCCAGCACTCGATCATGCAGCCCTCGACCTCCCCCTCGGAGAGGGCGACCGACGCGTGGCTGCACTCGTCGCGGACGGCGTAGAAGGTGTCGTCGTCGGCGTGCACCACGGCGACCTCGACCCCGTCGATCTCGACCTGGATCGCGGTGCCCTTGGCCACGTCGGCGACGCTGCCGGCGAGCTCGAAGTCCATGGGATCAGACCCCGGTCTTCGCGAGCCGGGCCTCGATGGCGTCGCCGAGGCGCTCACGCAGCTCCTCGACCGGCACCTTGTTGATCAGCTCGGCGAAGAAGCCGCGCACGACCAGCTTGCGGGCCTCGTGCTCCGGGATGCCGCGGGCCATCAGGTAGAACAGCTGCTCCTCGTCGAAGCGGCCGGTCGCGCTCGCGTGCCCGGCGCCGACGATCTCGCCGGTCTCGATCTCGAGGTTGGGCACCGAGTCGGCCCGCGCGCCGTCGGTCAGGACCAGGTTGCGATTGATCTCGTACGTGTCCGTGCCGGTCGCCTCGGCCCGGATGAGCACGTCACCGACCCACACCGTGTGCGCCGACGCCCCCTGCAGCGCCCCGCGGTAACCCACGTAGCTGCGGCAGTCGGGGATCGAGTGGTCGACCAGCTGGCGGTGCTCCTGGTGCTGGCCGGCGTCCGCGAAGTAGAGGCCCCACAGCTCGGCGTCGCCGCCGCGGCCCGCGTATTCGACGCTGGTGAACTGCCGGACCACCGCGCCGCCGAGCGTGACCTGCACGTGCTGGACGCGCGAGTCGCGGCCGACCCGGAACTTGATGTGCTGCGCCTGCACCGACGCGTCGTCCCACTCGGCGAGCGTCACGAAGGTCAGCTGGGCGCTGTCGCCGAGCACGACCTCGATGTTGTCCGCCACCGTCGCCGTGCCGACCTGCTCGAGCACGATCGTGACCTTGGCGAAGTTGCCGACCTTCACGTACGTGCGGGCAGCGGCCGCCTCGCCGCCCTGCCCGACGACCCGGATCACGGCCGGGGTGTCCGACACGGTCTCCGCGGCCACGTCGACCAGGGTCACGGCGGACGCCGAGGAGTACGCCAGGGCGCTGATCCGGTCGAACGGGGTGAGCACGTCCTCGACCTTGCCCGCGTCGACGCTCGTCACCGAGACCCCCGCCGGCAGGTCACCGGGGGCGAACCCGGGCGCCGTGCCGGTCAGGGAGGTGGCCGTGATCAGCGAGCCCAGCTGCTTGATCGGGGTGAAGCGCCACTCCTCCTCCCGGCCGGTGACGGCCGGGAAGTCGGTGACGTCGAAGGAGCGCAGCACCTGCGACTTGGTGCTGGGCGGTGCCATGGCCTCGGTAGTCATCTCGTCCTAATTCTTGGCGTGCTTGACGGTGGTCGAGGAGGCGCGGTCAGCCGACCGCACCCTCCATCTGCAGCTCGATGAGGCGGTTGAGCTCGAGGGCGTACTCCATCGGGAGCTCCTTGGCGATGGGCTCGATGAAGCCGCGCACGATCATCGCCATGGCCTCGTCCTCGGTCAGGCCCCGGCTCATCAGGTAGAAGAGCTGGTCCTCGCTGACCTTGGACACGGTCGCCTCGTGGCCCATGTTGACGTCGTCCTCGCGGATGTCGACGTACGGGTAGGTGTCCGACCGCGAGATCGTGTCGACCAGCAGCGCGTCGCACTTGACCGTGCTGGCGCTGTGGGCCGAGCCCTCCAGCACCTGCACGAGGCCCCGGTACGACGTGCGGCCGCCGCCCCGGGCGATCGACTTGCTGACGATCGTCGAGGAGGTGTGCGGCGCGGCGTGCACCATCTTGGCGCCCGAGTCCTGGTGCTGGCCCTCGCCGGCCATGGCGATGGAGAGCACCTCGCCCTTGGCGTGCTGGCCGGTCATGTAGACCGCCGGGTACTTCATCGTCACCTTGGAGCCGATGTTGCCGTCGATCCACTCCATGGTCGCGCCCTCCTCGCAGGTGGCGCGCTTGGTGACCAGGTTGTAGACGTTGTTCGACCAGTTCTGGATGGTCGTGTAGCGCACCCGGGCGTTCTTCTTCACGACGATCTCGACGACCGCGGAGTGCAGCGAGTCCGACGAGTAGATCGGCGCGGTGCAGCCCTCGACGTAGTGCACGTAGCTGCCCTCGTCGGCGATGATCAGCGTCCGCTCGAACTGGCCCATGTTCTCGGTGTTGATCCGGAAGTAGGCCTGCAGCGGGATGTCGACGTGCACGCCCTTCGGCACGTAGATGAAGGAGCCACCCGACCACACCGACGTGTTCAGCGCGGCGAACTTGTTGTCGCCGACCGGGATGACGGTGCCGAAGTACTCCTTGAAGATGTCCTCGTGCTCCTTCAGGGCCGTGTCGGTGTCGAGGAAGATGACGCCCTGCTCCTCGAGGTCCTCACGGATCTTGTGGTAGACGACCTCCGACTCGTACTGCGCGGCGACGCCGGCCACGAGGCGCTGCTTCTCCGCCTCGGGGATGCCCAGCTTGTCGTAGGTCGCCTTGATGTCGGAGGGCAGGTCCTCCCAGCTGGCGGCCTGCTTCTCGGTGGAGCGCACGAAGTACTTGATGTTCTGGAAGTCGATGCCGGTCAGGTCGGCGCCCCAGTTGGGCATGGGCTTGCGGTCGAACAGCCGCAGGCCCTTGAGGCGGAGGTCGAGCATCCACTGCGGCTCGTTCTTGAGCGCGGAGATGTTGCGGACGACGTCCTCGGACAGGCCGCGCTGCGCGATCGAGCCCGCGGCGTCGGCGTCGGCCCAGCCGTACTCGTACTTGCCAAGAGCGGCGAGGTGCTCTTCCTGAGTGACGATCTGGTCGGTCATTATCCGTCCGTCCTAACCGTGGTTTCCAAAGGGGCGTGCGGTGCCGGGATGTGCGTGGTGCACACCCGGTCGCCGTGCGCGATGGTGGCGAGTCGCTGCACGTGGGTGCCGATGAGCCGCGAGATGACCGCGGTCTCGGCGTCGCACAGCTGCGGGAACTCGGCGGCCACGTGGGCCACCGGGCAGTGGTGCTGGCACAGCTGCCCGCCGGACGCGATCGTGGTCGCGTTGGCAGCGTAGCCCTCGGCGGTGAGCGCCTCGGCGAGCGCCTCCGCCCTGGCCAGCGGGTCGGCCCCGGCCTCGAGCAACGCCGCCCGGCAGCGCTCCTCCAGGGCCGCGACCTGGGCCGTGGCGAAGGCGTCGACGGCACCCGGGCCGCCGTGCTCCGCGATCCACCGCAGGGCCGCGGTGGCGATGCCGTCGTAGAAGTGCGGGAAGCCCTCCCGGGCCGCGGCGGTCAGCACGAACGCCTTGGCGGGCCGGCCCCGGCCGCGCGGGCCGCGCGGGGGCGTCTCGCGCACCTCGACGAGCTGGTCGGCCAGCATCGCGTCGAGGTGCTTGCGGATCGCGGCGGGGCTGAGCCCCAGCTCCGCGCCGAGCTCGGCAGCGGTCGCGCCGCCCCGCTCGAACAGCAGGTGGGCGACCCGGTCGCGGGTGCGCCCGTCGGAGCCCTTGGGCTCGGCGGCGGGTGTGCGGGGACCGGCGACCGGTGCGGCCGCCCGTGTGCTCCCGATCGTCACCCGGTTTTTCACTACGCCAACGTTACGTATTTCATGACGCGGCTGCAAACCGACCCCCCGGTGATCCGGGACACCGGCCTCCGGAGTGCTCAGGAGACGCGCAGGTGACCGGGCGTAGCATCCCCGGGGTGAGCAGGAACACCCTCGTACGCCCCCTGGCCCTCGCGTCCCTGATCGCCAACATCGCGCTGGTCGTCACCGGTGCGGCGGTCCGCCTGACCAGCTCGGGCCTGGGGTGCCCCACGTGGCCCAAGTGCACCGACGAGTCCTACACCACGACCCAGGAGATGGGCGTCCACGGCGTCATCGAGTTCGGCAACCGGCTGCTCGGCATCGTCCTCGGCCTGATCGCGCTGTCGGCCTTCGTCGCCGCCCTGCTGCACAAGCCGCGCCGCCGGTCGCTGGTCGTGCTGGCGCTGCTGGCCGGCCTCGGCATCCCGGGTCAGGGCGTCATCGGCGGCATCACGGTGCTCACCGACCTCAACCCGTGGGTCGTCGGCCTGCACTTCCTGCTCTCCATGGCCCTGATCACCGCCACCTGGGCGCTCTGGCAGCGCACCAAGGAGGGCGACGCCCCGGTCCGGCACCTGGTCGCCCCGCCCCTGCGCCACCTGGCCGCCCTCACCGCCCTGGTCAGCGCCGCGGTCATCGTGGTCGGCGTGATCGTCACGGGCAGCGGCCCGCACGCGGGCGACGCCGACGCCAAGCGCAACGGCCTCGACCCGGCCACCATCTCCCAGGCCCACGCCGACCTGGTGTTCCTGCTGATCGGCCTGTCGGTCGCCCTGTGGTTCGCCCTGCGCGCGGTGGGCGCGCCGGCTCCCGCCGTCCGCGCGGCCGCGCTCTTCGTCGGCATCGAGCTGGCGCAGGGCCTGATCGGCTTCGTGCAGTACTTCACGCACCTGCCGGTGATCCTGGTCGGCTTCCACATGCTCGGCGCCTGCCTGGTCTGGGTCGGCACGCTCAACGTCCTGTGGAAGCTGCGCGACCGCCCGGCCCCGATGTCGGCCACCCCGGCGCCCCAGCAGGCCCCGGCCCCCGAGCCCGCCGCCGTCTGAGCTGTTCGCCGGCCCGAAACCCCCCGGTGAGCGGACACGGGGCCGGCCTGCGGAGCGCGCGGACGCCGCCTCGGCGGACGAGGAGCCCACCCCGGACAAGGAGAAGCGGCCCGGGTGAGGCCGGGCCGCCGCGAAAAAGGGACCGCTCAAGGAGACGGGAAAACCCCGCGAAGGCGGGACCGGACAGCCCCGCGGACGCTCAGCGCGCCATCGTGCGGCGCGACATCGACCGCCACAGGTCGTTGCTCGGCCGCATCTGCTCCATGAGCTCGCGCTCCCACTCGTTCTCCACCTCGACGCCCGCCGTGGCGCACGCCTTGCGGGCCGCGTCGGTGCCCTGCGGCGCGAACTGATCGGTCCACTCGCCGTCCTGACCGACCAAAACGATCCGGGCGCCGCGCTTCCCGACGTATTCGATGACCGCCTTGGCGCCGCCGTGCCCCGCGGCGAAAGACTTGATCTCCGCGGTCAGTGTCGTATCGGAACCTTCTGCCATGAGGGGCAGCGTAGGCACGTATTCGCCGACGGCAAGTACTGTCCGGCCCTTTTTGTGATGCCAATTACCAGCGGGTTTACCGGAAGGCAGCATTGGTTCACCCCGATATGCCCGGTATGGCCGTCGCCCCCGGTTTCCGCCGAAAGGATGACGCTGCGTCACCTTGCCGAGTGCGGTAACGGGCAGTATGTGCGACGACCGGACAATGTCGTCACTGAATGCGACTCCGTCCGCCGCGTCACATTCCACTGTGGTCCCCCGTGGCGAAGATCCGAAACGGACCCCACGGGGCCAGGGGCCCACTTCCCGTATGACGAGACGCACACCGAAACTGTTTCGCGAATGACGAAAAGGCCCGCCGGCGAAGGCCGGCGGGCTCGGACGGGCGGGAGATCAGATCAGCGCGTCGACCGCGACCGCGATGAACAGCACCGTCAGGTACGTGATGGACCAGTGGAACAGCCGCATCGCCTTCAGCGGCTCGCCCCGGCGCGACCGGACGACCAGCCGGACCGCCTCGAGCAGGAAGAGCGCGCCCGCCACGGCCGCCGTGACGCCGTAGATCCAGCCCAGGCCCAGCGGCCAGGCGACCAGCGAGGACACCACCGTGAGGACGGTGAAGAGCAGGATCTCGGTGTTGACCCGGGCGGCCGAGCGCACCACGGGCAGCATCGGGATGCCGGCCCGGGCGTAGTCGTCCTTGTACTTGATGGCGAGCGGGTAGAAGTGCGGCATCTGCCAGAAGAAGACGACCGCGAAGAGCGCCCACGCGATCGGCCCCACGGTGCCGGTGACGGCGGCCCAGGCGATGAGCACCGGCGCCGCGCCGCAGATGCCACCCCAGAAGGTGTTCTGTGACGTGCGCCGCTTGAGCCACATGGTGTAGATCACGTCGTAGTAGACGATCGACGCCGCCGTCAGCGCCGTGGCCAGCCAGTTCGTGAAGGCGGCCATGAGCGCCAGGGACACCACCGTGAGGACGGAGCCGAAGATCAGCACCGCGCGCGGCGTGACGAAGTGGGTCGCCAGCGGCCGGCGCTTGGTGCGCCGCATGATCTTGTCGATGTCGCGGTCGATGTAGCAGTTGAAGGTGCTGGCCGCGCCCGCGGCGAGCGCGCCGCCGACCAGGACGACCGCCATCAGAGCGAGGTCGGGCCACCCGCCGGCCGCGAACATCATCGCGGGGATCGTGGTGACCAGGAGCAGCTCGACGATCTGCGGCTTGGTCAGCGAGACGTACGCCGCGAGAACAGCTCGGGGATCGCGCCGGGCACGGGGGCTCGCCGGGGCCTGCGGCTCCGCCTCCCCCGCCTCCGGCGCCCGCCCCTTGGCGAGTCGCTCGGTGATCATGCTCACGGACAGCCACCTTCCGGCATCGGCGAGGGCCTGGTTCGTCAACCGTTGCCGGCAGACACCGGTCGGCACAGTGGGACAGACTACGCGCAGCCTGAGCAGGCCCTCGACCGGCCCGGCCGGGGTGCGGGGCGGCACAGCAGCATGTCCGCTCTCAGCGTATGGGCCTGCACGTATCCCCCGACGAGGGTTTACGCCGAATGGATAGGGTCAACCCAAAAGGGTTCCGACATGATTGCCCCGAGGAGCACAACCGACGTGGCTGCCAACGAACTGAACTGGTCCGACCTCGACCGCAAGGCGGTCGACACGGTGCGGGTCCTCGCCATGGATGCCGTGGAGAAGGCCGGCAACGGCCACCCCGGCACCGCGATGAGCCTGGCCCCCGCCGCATACCTGCTGTTCAACCGGGTGATGCGGCATGACCCGACCGACCCGCAGTGGTCCGGCCGCGACCGCTTCGTGCTCTCCGCGGGTCACTCCAGCCTCACCCTCTACATCCAGCTCTACCTCAACGGCTTCGGCCTGCAGCTGGACGACCTGGCCTCGCTGCGCCAGTGGGACTCGCTGACCCCCGGTCACCCGGAGTACGGGCACACCCCCGGCGTGGAGATCACCACCGGCCCGCTGGGTCAGGGCATCGGCAACGCGGTCGGCTTCGCCATGGCCGCCCGCCGCGAGCGTGGCCTCTTCGACCCGCAGGCCGAGGGCGAGTCGATCTTCGACCACCAGATCTACGCGATCTGCTCGGACGGCGACATCGAGGAGGGCGTCAGCCACGAGTCGAGCGCCGTCGCCGGCGTGCAGAAGCTCGGCAACCTCACGGTGATCTACGACGACAACGAGATCTCCATCGAGGACGACACCCGGATCGCCAAGAACGAGGACGTCGGCGCGCGCTACGCGGCGTACGGCTGGCACGTCCAGACCGTCGACTGGCGCAAGGGCGACCCGGAGAAGGGCGACTACGCCGAGGACGTCGAGGCGCTCTGGACCGCGATCCAGGAGGCCAAGGCCGTCACCGACAAGCCGTCGTTCATCGTGCTGCGCACGATCATCGGCTACCCGGCCCCCAACAAGCAGAACACCGGTAAGATCCACGGCTCCGCGCTGGGCGCCGACGAGGTCAAGGCCACCAAGGAGATCCTCGGCTTCGACACCGAGAAGACCTTCCAGGTCGACGAGGACGTGCTCGCCCACGTGCGCACGGTCGTCGACCGGGGCCGCGCCGCCCGCGCCGAGTGGGACAAGGCGTTCGAGGCCTGGGCCGCCGCCAACCCCGAGGGCAAGAAGCTGCACGACCGCCTCGCCGCCCACCAGCTGCCCGAGGGCTGGACCGAGGCGCTGCCGGTCTTCGAGGCCGACGCCAAGGGCATCGCGACCCGCGCCGCCTCCGGCAAGGTCCTCGACGCGCTCGCGCCGGTGCTCCCCGAGCTCTGGGGCGGCTCCGCCGACCTCGCGGAGAGCAACAACACCACGATGAAGGGCGAGCCGTCCTTCATCCCGGCCGAGTACGCGACGAAGGCCTTCCCCGGCCACGAGTACGGCCGCACGCTGCACTTCGGCATCCGCGAGCACGGCATGGGCTCGATCCTCAACGGCATCACGGCCCACGGCGCCACCCGGCCGTACGGCGGCACCTTCCTGGTCTTCAGCGACTACATGCGCGGCGCCGTCCGCCTGTCCGCGCTGATGAAGCTCCCGGTCGTCTACGTGTGGACGCACGACTCGATCGGCCTCGGCGAGGACGGCCCGACCCACCAGCCGATCGAGACGCTGACCGCGCTGCGCGCGATCGTCGGCCTCGACGTGGTCCGCCCGGCCGACGCCAACGAGACCGCCTGGGCCTGGCGCGGTGCCCTGGAGCACAACGACCGGCCGACCGCGCTCGCGCTCTCCCGGCAGAACCTCCCCACGATCGACCGCACCAAGTACGCGTCGGCCGAGGGCACCCTCAAGGGCGGTTACGTGCTGTCCGAGGCGCAGGGCGGCGAGCCGAAGGTGATCCTCATCGCCACCGGTTCCGAGGTGCAGATCGCCCTCACCGCGCAGGAGCGCCTCGAGGCCGAGGGCACGCCGACCCGCGTGGTATCGATGCCGTGCCTCGAGTGGTTCTACGAGCAGGACACCGCGTACCAGCAGTCGGTCCTCCCCCGCGGCGTGAAGGCTCGTGTCTCGGTCGAGGCCGGCATCCGGATGAGCTGGGACCGCATCCTCGGTGAGGCCGGCGAGGCCGTCAGCATCGAGCACTACGGTGCCAGCGCGCCTGCGAAGATCCTCTTCGAGCAGTTCGGGTTCACCGCGGACAACGTGGTGGCCAAGGCCAACGCCGCCCTGGCCAAGGTCGGCGAGATCACCGGTCACACGACCGGTAACTGAGTCGCCCAGGCGGCTTCGCCGCACTTCAAGCCCAAGTAACCTCGATAGAGGGAGTAGTTAGAAATGACTGACAGGCTGGCAGAGCTTTCCGCCCAGGGTGTGGCGGTGTGGCTCGACGACCTCTCTCGCGTCCGGCTCCAGACCGGCTCGCTCGCCAAGATGCTCGACGAGCAGCACGTGGCCGGCGTGACCACCAACCCGAGCATCTTCGCGAAGGCGCTCGCGGACGCCACCGCGTACGACGAGCAGCTCAAGGACCTCGCCGCGCAGGACGTCACGGTCGAGGAGGCCATCCGCCTCCTGACCTCGTACGACGTGCGCTGGGCGGCCGACGTCCTCAAGCCGCAGTACGACGCGACCGGCGGCGTCGACGGCCGGGTCTCCATCGAGGTCGACCCGCGCAGCGCGCACCTGACGGCGAAGACCGCCGCCGAGGCCCGCACGCTGTGGTGGCTCGTCAACCGCGAGAACCTCTACATCAAGATCCCGGCCACCGAGGCGGGCCTGCCGGCGATCACCGAGACGCTGGCGCACGGCATCAGCGTCAACGTGACGCTGATCTTCTCGCTCGAGCGCTACAAGGCCGTCATGGACGCGTTCTTCGCGGGCATCGAGCAGGCCAAGGCCAACGGTCACGACCTGTCCAAGATCGGCTCGGTCGCGTCGTTCTTCGTCTCCCGCGTGGACACCGAGATCGACAAGCGGCTCGACAAGATCGGCTCGGACGAGGCCAAGGCGCTCAAGGGCAAGGCCGCCGTCGCGAACGCGCAGCTCGCCTACCAGGCGTACGAGGAGAAGTTCTCCTCCGACCGCTGGAAGGCCCTCGAGGCCGCGGGCGCCAAGCCGCAGCGGCCGCTGTGGGCGTCCACGGGGACCAAGAACCCCGACTACAAGGACACCATCTACGTCGAGGAGCTCATCGCCCCCGGCACGGTCAACACCATGCCGGAGTCGGTCATCAAGGCGTACGAGGACCACGGCGACACCCGCGGCGACACGGTGACCGGGTCCTACGCCACCGCGCAGAAGGTCATGGACGACGTGGCCGCGGCCGGTGTCGACCTGACCGACGTGTTCAAGGTGCTCGAGGACGAGGGCGTCGAGAAGTTCGAGGCCAGCTGGGCCGAGCTGCTCGAGGACGTGCGCAAGTCCCTCGAGGCGGCCAAGCAGGGCGCCGGCAACCCGAGCGACGCCGCGAAGTGACCACCGACCTGCTCGCGGCCGTGGAGGCCGCCGCCGGGCTCGCCGTCTTCGGTGCGCCCGCGGCGGCTTCCCGCCGCGAGCCGGTCGTGGCACGTCTCGCCGGGCTGGGCACCGAGCCGGTCCGGCACGCCCTGACGCGCGGCCGCGAGCTGCTCCCCCAGCTCGCGGAGCTGCACGACGAGCTCGGTGATCTCGACCACGTGGTCCTGACGGGCCCGGGACGCGCCGCCGAGGCGGTCGCCCGGACGCTCGGGCTGGACCTGACCGTCCTCGACGGGCCCGACCCGGCCCGGGTCTGCGGGCTGCTGGAGGACGAGGAGTTGCTGCGCCGCACCGTCACGGTGCTGGGCGCCGGCTCCGAGGACCTGCGGCGGGTGCTGCTCGCCGGCTACCTGGAGATCGGCCTGACCGAGGCCGAGGCCGCCCGGCACTTCGTCGCCACGAGCGGGCCGGAGCCCCTGCTGACCGGCGCCGAGGGGCTGGCCGCGGTCGTCGCCGTCTCGCTCGCGGGCGCCGACGTGACCGACCTGCTCGACCAGGCCGATCGCGTCGTGCCGTCGCTCGAGGCGGAGACGGACAATCCCGCGCTGTCGCTGGGGCTAGCCCTCGCCGGCGCGGACGCGGTGGCGCTCGTCAACGACGGCACCGGGCTCGAGGGCCTCGCCGAGTGGATCGCGCCCCGGCTCACCGCCGCCGGCCTCGTGCCGGTCGCCGCGGAGGGCCCGGACAGCCCCGGGGCGCGGGGCGAGGACGTCACCACCATCGCGTACGGGGGCAGCCTCGCCGCCGGGACCATGCCGGGCGGCCGGGGCACGGCGCCCGACATCGCCGTCAACGGGCCGCTGGGCGCGCAGTTCGTGGTGTGGCACCGGGCCGCCGAGATCGCCGCCCGGCTGCGCGGCGCCCGTCCGCACGACCCCGCCGGGGACGCCGGCGACGACGTGACACTCGCATGCACCGACGGCGGTATAGAGATCTTCACCACTGCGAAGGTGCGGGACACCGCGGGCGCGCTGCGCGAGCTGACGGCCGGCGTCCATGATCATCTGTCCGTCGTGGTGCTGCTCGACCCCGCGTCGGAGGCCGAGCTGGCCGGGCTGCGCCCGCTGCTGGCCGCCGCCGCCGGGCGTCCGGTCACCCTGGACACCGCCCCGGAAACGGCCGCTGACCTGCGCAACGGCTCGTTCCTGCAGGTCACCGGGGCGGACGCCGCGGACGTGGCGGTGCCCGGGACGGCGTACACGCTGGGTGAGCTGCGGGCCGCCCGGGCCGCCGCCGCCCGCCGGGCCGTGACCCGGCACGGACGTCCGCTGCTGCGGCTGCACCTCGCCGATCGCGCCGACGGGGTCGCCCGTCTGCTCGCGGCTGCCCGGATGTTGCGGGCCTGACCCTTCGCTGTAACCCTTCGGGACGACAAAAAGCTGGCAGGATGGGACACGTGGGTAATCCGCTGCGCACAGCACAGGACCGACGGCTGCCCAGGATCCCGGAGCCGTGTGCTCTGGTGATCTTCGGCGTCACCGGTGACCTGTCGCGAAAGAAACTGATTCCGGCCGTGTACGACCTCGCGAACCGGGGTCTGCTGCCACCGGGCTTCGTGGTCCTCGGCTTCGCCCGGGCCGACTGGGGCGACGGCGACTTCGAGGCGCTGGCCTACGCGGCGGCCAAGAAGGGTGCCCGCACGCCCTGGCGCGAGGACGTCTGGCAGCGTCTCGCCAGCCAGTTCCACTTCGTGCCCGGCTCGTTCGACGACGACGCCGCGTTCGACACGCTGGCCGAGACCCTCGACGACCTGCGCGAGCGCAACGGCATCACCGGCAACGCCGCGTTCTACTTCTCGATCCCGCCGGTCGCCTTCCCGATGGTGCTCAACCAGCTCAACCGCACCGGCATGGCGGACAACGCCAAGTCCGGCGGCTGGCGCCGGGTCGTCGTGGAGAAGCCCTTCGGCAACGACCTGCAGAGCGCCGTCGAGCTCAACCAGCTGGTCGACGAGGTGTTCAACCCGGCGGACGTCTTCCGCATCGACCACTACCTCGGCAAGGAGACGGTCCAGAACATCCTGGCCCTGCGCTTCGCGAACAGCCTGTTCGAGCCGGTGTGGAACTCCAAGTACGTCGACTCGGTGCAGATCACCATGGCCGAGGACGTCGGCATCGGCACCCGGGCGGCGTTCTACGACGCGTCCGGCGCGGCCCGCGACGTCCTGCAGAACCACCTGCTCCAGCTGCTGGCCCTGGTCAGCATGGAGGAGCCCACCAGCTTCGACCCGCACGACATCCGCGCCGAGCGGCTCAAGGTGCTCAAGGCCATCGCCCTGCCCAAGGACATCGCCGAGGGCACCGTGCGCGGGCAGTATCTTCCCGGCTGGGTGGCCGGCGAGCGCGCCGTGGGCTATCTGGAGGAGAAGGGCATCCCCGAGGACTCCACCACGGAGACCTACGTGGCGGTGCGCCTCGGCATCCAGAACAGGCGCTGGGCGGGCGTGCCGTTCTACGTGCGCGTGGGCAAGCGCCTGCCGCGGCGCGTGACCGAGATCGCGATCCTCTTCAAGCGCGCGCCGCACCTGCCGTTCGACCCGGCCGACGTGGAGATGCTGGGCAACAACCAGCTGGTCATCCGGGTCCAGCCGGACGAGGGCGTGGTGCTGAAGTTCGGGTCCAAGGTGCCGGGCTCCACCATGGAGATCCGCGACATCGCGATGGACTTCCAGTACGGCGAGGCGTTCACCGAGTCCAGCCCCGAGGCGTACGAGCGGCTGATCCTCGACGTGCTCATCGGCGACCGGACGCTGTTCCCGGACGCCGCCGAGATCGAGCAGAGCTGGGCGGTCATCGACCCGATGGAGGCGGCGTGGGCGGGCACCAAGCCCGAGCCGTACCGGTCGGGTGAGTGGGGTCCGCGTGCGGCGGACGAGATGCTGGCCCGCGAGGGCCGTGCTTGGAGGCGGGCATGATCGGTCTGTGGGACACGACCGGCAACGAGGTCGTCAAGGCCCTCGCTGCCGAACGGCGCAGCGCCGGCGGTGTGGCCTCCGGCCTCGCCCTGACGCTGGTCGCGGTCGTCGAGGAGAAGCAGGTCCGCGAGGCCGAGGCCGCCGCGACCATCGCCGCGTCGGCGCACCCGTGCCGGCTGCTCATCGTGGTCCGCTCCGACCTGGAGGGCCGCAGCCGCCTCGACGCCGAGATCGTCGTGGGCGGCCGGCTGGGCCCCGCCGAGGCCGTCGTCATGCGCATGTACGGCCGCCTGGCCCTGCACGCCGAGTCGGTCGTCATGCCGCTGCTCGCCCCGGACGTCCCGGTGGTCACCTGGTGGCACAGCTCGCCGCCGGACATGATCGCCAACGACTTCCTCGGCGTGGTCGCCGACCGGCGCATCACCGACAGCAAGCTCGCGGCCGACCCGGTGGCGGCGCTCAAGCAGCGCGCCGTCGACTACGCCCCCGGCGACACCGACCTGACCTGGACCCGCATCACCCTGTGGCGCACCCTGGTCGCGGGCGCGTTCGACTCCACCGAGGAGCGGGTCACCGGCGCCACCGTGGTGGCGCCGCGCACCGACCCGACCGCCGCCCTGATGGTCGGCTGGCTCAAGTCGCGCCTGGGCATCGATCCGGTCTGGGAGCACACCGACCGCGCGCCGCGCATGCACTCGGTGCAGCTGGAGTGCGCCAACGGCGACTGCGTGACGGTCACCCGCGAGGAGGGCACGGCGCTGTTCTCGCGGACGGGCCAGGAGCCCCGCTACATGCCGCTCCCCAAGCGCCCGGTCGGCGACGAGCTGGCCGAGGAGCTGCGCCGCCTCGACCCGGACCAGATCTACGGCGAGGCGCTCGGCGCGATGGCCGGCATCAAGGACCTGGACCGCAAGCCGCCCGCGCGGGTGCACGTCTGGAAGGACCCGGCGCTGGCCCGCCAGGCCGGCGGCGAGGGCGCCATGGCCGGTCCGGGCGGCTCGGCGGCCTGATCAGGCCCGGATTAAGATCGACGGGGCCGTTCCGCCTGCCCGGGCGGGCGGCCCTGTTGCCATTTCGCGGAAGACGAGGGGTCCCATGAGCGAGACCGTTGTGGTGGTGGTTCCCGACGCCGACGTGCTGGCGTCGTCCGTGGCGGCCCGCCTGGTCACCACGATCATCGACGCGCAGGCGGTGCGGGGTCACGCCCACGTGGTGCTGACCGGCGGCCGCGTCGCGGCGAAGGTGCTGCGCGCCGTCCGGGAGCTGCCCGCCTCGGCCGCCATCGACTGGGCCCGGGTGGACCTGTGGTGGGGCGACGAGCGCTTCCTGCCCGCCGGCGACCCGGACCGCAACGAGACCCAGGCCCGCGAGGCCCTGCTCGACGCGCTCCCGCTCGACCCGGCCCGGGTGCACGCGATGCCGCCCTCCGACGGCCCGGACGGCGACGACGCCCCCGCCGCCGCGGCCCGGTACGCTTCGGCGCTCGCCGCGGCCGCCGACGGGGGCGCGGTGCCGGCCTTCGACGTGCTCATGCTCGGCGTGGGCGAGGACGGCCACGTCGCGTCGCTCTTCCCGGAGCACCCCGACGCCACGGGCACCGGCACGGCGATCGCCGTCCACAACAGCCCGAAGCCGCCGCCCACCCGCATCTCGCTCACGCTGGAGGCCATCCGCTCGGCGACCGAGGTGTGGCTGGTCGCGGCGGGCCCGGACAAGGCCGTGTCGGTCGCCGCGGCCCTGGGCGGCGACCAGGCCCTGCCCGCCGCCCGCGTCGCCGGCACGTCCCGCACCCTCTGGCTGCTCGACACCGCGGCCGCCAGCAAGCGCTGACAGCACCGCGATCGCCGGCAAACGCTGACAGCACCACGGCCGCCGGCAAACGCTGACAGCACCGCGATCGCCGCTGGCGCTGACAGCAGCGCGATCGCCGGCAGGACGGCGCAGCGCCGGTCACCCGCGCGGTGGCCGGCGCTGCGCGTCTCAGTAGCACCGGTTGGCGGCCACCAGGCGCACCCCCGTCACCGTCCCGTAGCCGGCGTGCTGCACGCTCGCCTCCCGATTGCCGAGCATGCAGCTGGTCACGCCGGTGGAGTAGTTGAAGTAGACAGCCCCCGGCGTGCGATTCCAGGCGTACGTGACGTCGGACCGGGACAGCTGCTGGAAGTAGTCGGTCAGCTCGGAGTACTGGCTCACCCGGCCACTGGTGCCGTACAGGCAGAGGACGTTGACCCGGCACCCGCCCGGCGCGGCACTCGCGGGGGCGGCAACGCCCAGCCCCGCGGCCACGACAGCAGCAGCCAGTACACGCGACACGACCATGATTTCTCCCCCATGTCCGGACACCAGCGGAGATGTCATCAAACAACGCGGGCGGGCACCGTGTCAGTCACCCGTGCGGGGTGGTGACGACCGGCGCCGGCGGTCCACACTGGACCGGTGGGACGAGCCGGGGAGCGTGGTGTCGTGGGGCGGTCGGTGCTCATCGTCGGGGGCGGGATCGCGGGGCTCACGCACGCGGTGGCCGCGCGGCGGGCGGGGCACGAGGTCGAGGTCGTGGAGGTGCGGCCGGACTGGGCGGTGGCCGGCTGGGGGCTCAGCCTCACCGGCCCGGCGGTGCGGGCGCTGCGGGCGGTGGAACTCGCCGACGAGTGCACGGCGGCCGGCTGCCCGATCTTCCGGACGCTGCACTGCGACGCCGCCGGCACCGTGCGCGCCACGATGGATCTGCCCAGCGTGCTCGGTCCCGGGCAGCCGGCCGAGGTGGGCATGGGCCGGCCCGCGTTGCACAGGATCCTGCGGGAGCGGGCGGAGGCGCTGGGCACGGTGCTGCGCACGGGCCTGGCGGTGGACGAGCTCGACCCCCGCACCGGCACCGTACGCCTCAGCGACGGCACCACCCGCACCCCGGACTACGTGGCCGGCGCCGACGGGGTCCGGTCGCGCACCCGCGAGCAGCTCGGCCTGCCCGGCAAGCCCTGGTACACGGGCCAGATGGTGTGGCGCGCCCTCGTCGACCGGCCGGAGTGGGCGAGCGCGATCCACACGTACGCCGGGCCGACCTTCACCACCGGGCTGATCCCCATCTCCGCCGCCAAGGCCTACGTCTTCCTGACGCAGAGCCTCGCCCAGCCGACGGAGCTGCCGGCCGCGGAGCTCGCGGACGGCATGCGGGCCCTGCTGGCCCCCTTCACCGGCCCGTTCGCCGCCGTGCGGGACACGATCAAAGACCCGGCCCAGGTGGTACGCCGCCCCGTGCACGCCCTTCTCGTCGACGGACCGTGGCACGCGGGCCGCGGCGTCCTGCTCGGTGACGCCGCCCACTCCCCGTCGCCGCAGCTCGTGTCGGGTGCCGCCCTGGCGATCGAGGACGCGGTCGTGCTGGCCGAGGAGGTCACCCGGCACGAGGATCTGGCCGTGGCCTTCGCCGCCTACGACGAGCGCCGCCACGAGCGGGCCCGCCGGCTGGTCGAGACGTCCGTGGCGATCGGCCGCTGCGAGGTCGCCGGCCGCCACGACGAGGTCCACGCCCTGCGGCGCGCCGGCCACGCCGGCATGGCGGCCCCGATTTGAACCCCGGCCACGCCGGCACGGCAGCCCCGACCTGAGCCCCGGCCACGCGGCACGGCAGCCCCGACCACGCGGCACGGCCACGCGGCACGGCAGCCCCGACCACGCGGCACGGCCACGCGGCACGGCAGCCCCGACCTGAGCCCCGGCCTCGCCGGCAGGGCGGCCGGGACGGTCAGGCGCGCGCGGAGATCTGCTGCACGGCCCAGCTGTTCCCGTCGGGGTCGTCGAAGAACACGAAGCCGACGTTGTCCAGCGGATGCGGCATCGGCTTCGGGTTCTCCCCCAGCACCTGCACGTCGCTGACCTCGACCCCGCGCTCGACCAGCTCGGCGTGCGCCTTGGTGATGTCCGGGACGACGAGCTGCAGGCCTTTGATCGAGCCTGGCGGCATGGCGGGCACCGCGCCCTTGCCGATGACGACCGAGCAGCCGGAACCGGGCGGGGTCAGCTGCACGATGCGGACGTCGTCGCCGAACGCGGTGTCATGGTCGACGTGGAAGCCGAGCTTTCCGGCGTAGAACTCCTTGGCCCGATCGATGTCGGCGACGGGCACCACCACTACCTCGAGTGTCCAGTTCACCGGGCCATCCTGTCACCGGGGCGACGGCGACGGGGTCTCTCCCGGGTCGTTTCCCCCGGGCGCGGGTGAGGGCGGTACCGGATCATCGGTGCCGGTCGTGACCGCCTTCGTCCCGGCGGGCCCGTCCGGCGTCGCGCCGGGAGCATCGGTGCCGGGGCCGGCCCTCCCGCTCTTCGGCTGCGGGCTGACCTGCGGGGCGTGGCTCGGGCTCGGGGACGCCGGCACCGACGGCGACGGGACCGGACCGGCGGGTGGCTGCG
>NZ_JAUQWH010000005.1 GCF_030757795.1 Actinoplanes oryzae | reverse complement strand
TCAGGGCCTTGTTCCAGGCGTGGGCCTGGTCGATCGAGCCGGACCAGTAGTCGGTCGGGTTGCCCGCGTATTTGGCCCGGCCCAGGGAGAGCGGGCCGGTGCTGACCACGTCGGGCCCGGCCGGGACCGCGGCCGCTCGCTTGCCGTCCACGTAGAGCCGGACCTCGCCGGTGGTGTGGTCGCGGACGCCGGCGAGGTGGTACCAGCGGTTCAGGTCGGGGGTGACGACCTGGCGGGCGCGGTTGCCTCCGGGGGTGCTGAAGGCGAAGGCGCCCTGGCCGTACTGCAGGTAGAAGGGGTTCTCGGTGGTGCGGGCGTCCTGGCTGAGCGCGCTGGCGTAGTTGCCGGGGAGCTTGTCCAGGGTCACCCACGCCGCGACGGTGTAGTCCTTCGTGGTGTCGAGGACCGGCTTGGCGGTGTCGGCCGAGTCGCCGTCGCCGTCGAAGGTCAGGGCGCCGCCGGCCCACGCGGTGTCGCCCTTGAGGGTCAGGTCGGCGCCGCTGCCGCTGGTGTCGCGGGCGGTGGTGCCGGTGCCCTCGTCCAGGGTCCAGTCGCCCCGGCCGGGGAAGCCGGTGGCGGCCACGGGGTTGGCGCCGGCCGCGATGACCTGCTGGTTGATCTCCCGTACGGCGGCGGGGTCGACCTTGATCTCCCGGCGGTCGTAGGTCCACAGGCCGTTGAGCTCGGTCTCCAGGTCGGTGATCTGGGTGTAGACCGAGCCGGACAGCTCGGCGGCCGCGGCCTCGAGGTAGAACCGGCGGGTGTTGTCGACGTACTTGGCGGTCAGGGCCGCCTTGTCCGCGACGCCGCTGTAGATGACGGCCGGCGGGCCGGGCCACATGTGCCCGGGCGTGCGCAGCGTGAAGCCGCCGTGCTCACCGTCCATCGCGATGCGGGTGGCGTCCGGGTACGCCGGGTCGGTGTTGTTGTAGTCGTGATGGTCGATTACGTCGCCCCTGCCGGAGTCGCCCTTGGAGGCGCAGCAGTTGACGCCGCTGTGCGCGTTCAGGATGCGCGACGGGTCGGCCGCCTTCATGGCGTCGGCGATGCGGCCGGTCTCCGCCCGGTCCCACTCGCCCCAGCCCTCGTTGAAGACGATCCAGCCGATGATCGACGGGTAGCTGTGCAGCTGCCGCATCTCCTCCCGGCCCTGGTCGAGGAACGCCTGCTGACCGGCCGCGGTGGAGATGTCGGCCGACACGAAGTCCTGCCAGACGAGCAGGCCGAGCTCGTCGGCGTGCCGGTACCAGCGGGCGGACTCCACCTTGATGTGCTTGCGGACCGCGTTGAAGCCGAGCTTCTTGGTCTCCGCCAGGTCGAACCGGAGCGCCGCGTCGCTGGGCTGGGTGTAGAGGCCGTCCGGCCAGAAGCCCTGGTCCAGCGTGGCGAGCGAGAAGATCGGCTTGCCGTTGAGGACGAGCTTCGGGAAGCCGCCGACCTGCTGGACACCGACCGTGCGCAGGCCGAAGTAGCTGCGGACCCGGTCGCTGCCGACCTTGACGTCCAGGTCGTAGAGGTACGGGTCGTCGGGGCTCCACAGGTGCGGATCGGCGACCGTCAGGCGGAGGTCGGTGCCGGCCTTGCCGGAGACGGACCCGACCTTGCGTCCCCGCTTGTCGTAAGCGGTGATCGTGGCCCGGGCGGACGAGGACGACGTGACGTTCACGGTGACACCGGTGAGGTCGGGGGTGGAGATCACCTCGTCGATGCCCGCGGCGACGACCGGCTCCAGCCACACCGTCTGCCAGATGCCCGACGACGGCTCGTAGACGATGCCGCCCGGGTTGAGCGACTGCTTGCCCTTCGGCTGGTTCGGGCCGGTCTCGTCGGTGACCGCGACGATGATCTCCTGCGGGCCGAGGCCCTTGCGGCGCAGGGCGTCGGTGATGTCGGCGGTGAAGGCGGTGTATCCGCCGGTGTGCTCGGCGACCAGCTTGCCGTTGACCCAGACCTTGGCCTGGTAGTCGACGGCGCCGAAGTTCAGCTTGACCCGGCGGCCCAGCCAGGTGGGCGGGACAGTGACGACCTTGCGGTAGAACATGTGGTCCTCGCGCCGTTCGATGCCGGACAGCTGCGACTCGACCGGGTAGGGCACGATGATCTTCTCGCCGAGCTTCCTGCCGAAGACCGGCTGCTGGCCCGCCTCGGCGCCGGCGAACTCCCACGGGCCGTTGAGGTTGAGCCAGTCCTTGCGGACCAGCTGCGGGCGCGGGTACTCGGGCAGCGGGTGGTTGCGGTCCACCTTGTCGCCCCACGGGGTGGTGAGGCGGTGGGTGGAGTTGTTCGTCGCCGAGCGGATGACCTGCGGGACGGTCTCGCCGCCGACGACCAGGCCACCGGCGCCGTCGTAGTTGACGCGGACCCGCTGGCCCTTTTGCACGGTCGCGCCGAGGGCGATGACAACCTTGTCACCATTCCGCCGGACCGCCGTGATCGGGAACGGAGTGGTGTCCACTTCGACCGTCACATGCGAGGCGAGCGAACCGAGGGCCGTCACGGAGGCGTCGAAGTCCGCGGTCAGCGTCGTGCCGGTCTTGTCGACGGCGAAGGCGACCGGGAAGACCTGGTAGCCGTCCGGCGGGGTGAACGCCGACTCGGGCACGATCTGCTTCGCGAGGCCGGCGGCGGCCCAGCGCAGGTAGAGGTTCGCGCCGCCGACGTCCTGGAACATCTCGATGCGGACGGTGTGGGCCTTGCCCGCCACGAGGTGGACGGGCGCGGCGGCGGTCTGCTCGACGTCCCAGTCGCCGACCCAGTGGTCGATGACCGGCTGCTCGTCGAGGAAGAACCGGAAGCCGTTGTCCCCGATCATCGAGAACGTGTAGTCGCCGGTGGCCGGCGCGGTGAGCTTCCCGGTCCAGCGGGCGGTCGTGTGCTCGGTCTGCCCGGTCAGCGTCTGGAAGGTGCCCACCAGGCCGGGCAGGTCGATGTTCGGGTCGAGCGTGGTGCCGCCGAGCTGCGCGAAGTCGTGGGCACCGGGCGCCGAGGCGCGGAAGTACTCACCCTTGAGGCCGTGCACCACAGGCGCGGCGGCCGAGGCGGCCCCGGTGGGCACGACGAGGACGGAGAGGACGAGGAGGACGGCAAGCAGCAACGGGCGTACGGGAGATCGCGGCATCGAGTGTTTCCTTCCGATCAACGACGCGTTGCCAACACATTTACGCATCGAGATGCATCAGGTCAACAGAAGGAAACAGATTCGGACACGTTCAGGCGGCCGGCTGGCGGACCCGGCGGCCCACTTCCGCCCGTAACCGCACGAATTCGGGCTGCTCGCGGGTGGCGATCTGGTCGCCGCGCACCGGCAGGGCGACGGGCAGGTCGGCGACCACCCGGCCGGGGCGGCCGCCGAGGACCACGACGCGGTCGCCCACGTACACGCTCTCGTCGATGTCGTGCGTGACGAACAGAATCGTCATGCGCGGATTGCGCACCGCGAGCAGCAGGTCCTCCAGGTCCTCGCGGGTCTGCGCGTCCACCGAGCCGAACGGCTCGTCCATCAGCAGCAGGCTGGGCCGGCACACCAGCGCGCGGGCGATCGCCACCCGCTGCTGCATGCCGCCGGAGAGCTGCGCCGGGTGCTTGCGCGCGGCCTCCGCCAGGCCGACGGCGGCGAGGGCATCCAGCGCGGCCGCCCGCCGGTCAGTGCGGGACATGTCCGTACGCCGCAGCGGCAGCGCCACATTCTCGCGCACGCTGAGCCAGGGCAGCAGCGACCGGCCGTACTCCTGGAAGACGACAGCCAGGCCGGCCGGAACCCCCGCCGCCTCGGCCCCGTCGATCAGGATCTTGCCCGCCGCCGGGGCGGTCAGGCCCGCGACGCAGCGCAGCAGGGTGGACTTGCCGCAGCCGGACGGCCCGACGATGCTCACCAGCTCGCCCCGGGCCACGCCGAGGTGGACGTCCTCCAGGACGACCTGCCCGTCGTACGCGTGGGTCAGCCCCGCGATGTCCAGCACGCTCAGCCGCCGGCGGGGTAGGCCGTCGTGCCCTCCGCCGCGACCGGCACCACCACGACGGCGGGGCCCTCCGCGGCCAGGGCGTCCGCCAGCGCTCCCTCGAGGGCGCCGCCGGACGCCCGCACGGCGGGACAGCCCAGCCCCGTGGCGACGGTGACCAGGTCCAGCCCCGGGATGTCGGTGCCGACCACGCCGGCCGCCCCCTGCCGCCGGCCGAGCTGCTTGACCGCCTCGTAGCCGCCGTTGTCGAGGATGACGAACGTGACCGGGGCGCGTTCGCGGGCCGCCGTCCACAACGCCTGGACCGAGTACATCGTGGAGCCGTCGCCCATGACGCAGACGACCCGCGGCGCCGTCCCGGCGAGCGCCCGGCCGACCGCCAGCGGGAGCCCCCAGCCCAGCGCGCCGCTGCCCGTGGTCAGGAAGCCGCCGGGGCGGACGATCGGGAACCGCGCGTGGAAGACCTCGCGGTGCGACGGCGCCTCCTCGACGACCACCGCGTGCGGCGGGAGCAGCCTGCGCAGTGTCTCGATGGCGTGCCCCGCGCTCGACGGCGGGGCGGGGGGTGGCGTGGGCCGGGGCGGCAGGGGCGTGCGGTCGCTCTTGTGGACGTGCGGGAGCAGCGCGGCCAGCCCGGCCCGGACCGTGGTGAGCACGCTCGTGCCCACGGGCGCCCAGGCGGCCGCCTCCGGGTCGCAGTCCAGTTGCAGGAGCCGGGTGCCGGGCGCCAGGAACGGGCCCGGGGACGTGACGTGGTACTTGAAGATCGGGCCGCCGGCGGACAGGACGACGTCGTGGCCGGCGAGGCATGCGGCGATCTGGTCGCGTACCGGGGGCAGGAAGCCGCGGAAGAGCTGGTGGTCCTCCGGGAAGCCGGACCGGCCGGAGAGCGGGGTCAGCCACACCGCGGCCGCGAGCCGCTCGGCGAGCTCGACCGCCTCCGCCTGCGCGCGGTCGTCGTCGACGCCCGCGCCGATGACCAGCGCCGGGGAGCTCGCGGCGTTGAGCGCGTCCGCGACGATGCGCACGCCGTCGGGCGAGGGGCCGAAGTCCGGGTACAGCTCGCGGTACGGCACGGCGGCGGCAGGCTGCTCCCAGTCGTCCTCCGGGACGGACAGGAAGACCGGGCCGCAGGGCGGGGTCAATGCCGTCCGGTACGCCTCCGCGAGCGCGACCGGCACGTCCTGCGCGCGTTCCGGCTGGGCGCTGAGCTTCACGTACGGGCGGGGGAACGTCGCCGGCTCGTCGGCGCCCAGGAACGGCCGGGTCGGCAGCATCTCCCGCGTCTGCTGACCGGCGAGCACGATCAGCGGCACCCGGTCCCGGTACGCGTTGAACACCGCGCCGAGCCCGTGCCCCACCCCGCCGGCCGAGTGCAGGCTGACCAGTCCCGGACGGCGGGTGCCCAGGGCGTGCCCGGCCGCGGCGGCCACCGCCACCGATTCCTGCAGCGCGAGGACGTACCGGAAATCGGCCGGCCAGTCGCGCAGCATGCGCAGCTCGGTCGAGCCGGGGTTGCCGAAGACCGTCGTGATCCCGGCCCGGCGCAGGAAGTCGAACACGGCCTCACGCACATTCATCGGTGCCACCTCAGCAATCGGCGCTCGGCGGTCAGCAGGAGCAGGTTGAGCAGGTAGCCGAGCAGGCCGAGCAGCAGCACGGCGGCCCACACGGTCGGCAGATCGGAGCGGCTCTGGGCGTCGGTCAGCTGGAAGCCGATGCCGTTCGCGGTGCCCGGCAACAGCTCGGAGAAGACCATGAGGATCAGCGCCAGCGACAGGCTCAGCCGCAGGCCCGCGGCGATGCGGGGCAGGGCGGAGGGCAGCACGATCCGGGTCAGCCTGTCCGTGGCGCTCAGTCCGAACACGCGCGCGGTGCTCGTCTGCACGGGATCCACCTGGCGCACGCCGTCCGCCGTGTTGAGCAGGATCGGCCACACCGCACCGGCCACGATGGACACGATCTGCATCGGCGTGCCGAGCCGCAGCAGCACCACGAACACCGGCACCAGCGTCGGCGGCGGGATCGCGCGGGCGAACTGCAGCAGCGGGTCCAGGTACGCGAACAGGCGCTCGGAGCGGCCCAGCGCCAGCCCGAGCAGCACGCCGGCGGCGAGCGCCCCGGCCAGCCCGGCCGCCATCCGGGCCAGGCTGGGCAGCACGTCGGCCAGCGCGGCGTCGGTGAGGAACAGGCGCGCGGGCGGCCCGGAGAACCACAGCTCGTGCATCCGCGCCACGATCCGCGACGGCGGCGGGAAGAACACATCCGCTTGCCGGCGCGTCACCCCTTCCCAGACCGACACCACCAGCAGGGGTACGGCCACCAGCGGCACGCTTCTCCAGCGGCTGCCCGGCACGGTGTTCAAGCGGCTGCCCGGCGCGCTTCTCATGCGCCTGCCCGCCACACTTCTCATGCGCCTGTCCGGCACGCTTCTCATGCGGCTGCCCGCCACGGGAGCAGCCGGCGCTCGCCGCTCGCGAGGACGGCGTTGGCGATCAGGCCGAGCGTGCCGGCCCACACCGTGCCCGCGAGCACGTCCGTGGTGCCGTCGACCACCTGCTGCGCCTGGGCGATGAACACGCCGAGCCCGGTCCCGAACCCGGCCAGGATCTCGGTGCCCACGGCGAGGATCAGGCCCACGGCGGCGGCCAGCCGCACCCCGGTGGCGATGAACGGGACGGCCGCCGGCAACGCGACGCGCCACACGATCGCGAGCCGGCCGAACCCGAAGACCCGCAGCGTCTCGCGCGGCACCGGGTCGGCGTGGCGCAGACCGTACACAGTGGCGAAGAGCACCGGCCACAGCGCGGCATAGGTCACCAGCGTGACCTCCGACCGCAGCCCCGCACCGAGCAGCAGCCCCGCGAGCGGGATGAGCGCCACGGACGGGACCGGGCGCAGGAACTCCAGCACCGGCCGCACCGCGTCGTCGAGCGCCGGCACGCTGCCCAGCAGCAGCCCGGCGCCGATGCCCAGCCCCACCGCGCACGCCAGCCCGGTGAGCCACGCCCGGACCGTGTGGGCGACGCCGAGCAGGAACTCCCGGTCGCCGGTCAGGTCGGCCGCACGCGCCAGCACCGTACCCGCCGGCGGCAGGAAGTCGGCCCGGATCGCTCCCGTCGCCGCCAGCACCTGGCTCAGCGCGACGACCGCGGCGAGCCCGGCCAGCCCCCGCGCCCACCGCCCGGCCCGGCTCATCGTGCCGCGTGGTAGATGATGTCGGCGGCGTTCAGGTCGGCCTTGAGCAGGCCCTGCTGCCGCATCAGATCGATCAGCCGCTGCAGGCGGGCGGGTTCCAGCTCCGACGGGTACGCCGGGAGCCTCAGCGCGGCGGCGGTCGGCCCGTCGACCTTGGCGAACGTCGGCAGCACCCGCTCGACCTGCTTGCGATCGGAGTTGGCGAGGTTCTGCGCCCGGGTGATCGCCCGCTGGAAGGCGGCCGCGGTTTCCGGGTTCTTCGCCACCCAGTCGGCCGTGCTGAGGTAGCCGCTGACGGGCAGGTCGGTCACCGGCTCCTGCCCCGCGTCGAGCAGCTGCGTCGCCTGCACCTTCCGCTTGATGACGGTGCCGAACGGCTCGGCGGTGTGCACCGCGTCGACGTCGCCGCCGGCGAGCGCCTTGTCCATCACCGCGAATTGCACCGCTCGATATCTGATCGTGGCCGGGTCGACACCGTTGGCGCGCAGCACCGCGTTGAGCGTGAGCGACTGGATATTGTTCAGAATGTTGACCGCCACGGTCTTGCCGGCCAGGTCTTTGACGGTCTTGATCGGGGATCCCGGCGCCACGAGCACCTGCATGAATTCCGGGGCGACGGCCGCGCCGTCAGCCACGATCCTCATCGCGAGCGTGCCCTGCTGGTGGGCCTGCAGAAAGGTCACGTAATTGCCGTTGATCACCTCGAGCTGACCATTCTTCAGCGCGGGCAGCGCGGCCAGGCTCTGCGCCACCGGCTGCAGCGTGACCTCGAGGTTCTCGGCGGCGAAATAGCCCTGCTCCTGGGCGATGTAGAGCGCCGCGGCGTCGACCACCGGCAGCACGGCAACGGTGACGTGCTGCTTGCCGGACCCGCCGCCGCCGTCGTCGTCCGGACCGCCGCAACCGGGCGCGGAGATCACGAGAACGGCGGCACACAGAATTGCTGCGATGCGATGCGGTCGCATGGGTCACAGTCAATACCCGAAAGCCGTTCCCGGGCAAGAACTATCGCATCGTCGACACGGATGGCGTCCATTGAGGATCGAGCGGGTCCGGGCGGGCGGGTGATCGGGCCCATAGTGCCGCCGCCCGGCCGGGGCACGCGCATGGCCGGGCGTACGTTGGCCTCGTGACACAGACGTGGTCCCTGCGCCCGGCGACCCATGCCGACGCCCCCTGGCTCGCCGCCCTGCGCGCCGTCGGCCTGCGCCCCGACCTCGAGCGCCTGGGCCGCTGGGACGACACCGCCGAGGCCCGGGTCCGGCAGCGCTTCCTCACCGAGTTCGTGCCCGCCAACACCGACGTGATCGAGCACGAGGGCCGCCCGGTCGGCGCCATCGCCGTCCGCCCCGAGCCGGGCGAGCAATGGCTCGAGCACTTCTACCTCGACCCCGCCGTCCGCGGCCTGGGCCTGGGCAGCCAGGTCCTCGACCACGTCCTGCGCGAGCACCGCGACGACCGCCCCTACCGCCTCGTCGTCGTCCGCGGCAGCCGAGCGGTCCGGCTCTACGAGCGGGCCGGCTT
This sequence comes from Actinoplanes oryzae, assembly GCF_030757795.1. Taxonomy (GTDB): domain Bacteria; phylum Actinomycetota; class Actinomycetes; order Mycobacteriales; family Micromonosporaceae; genus Actinoplanes. The sequence continues at coordinate 110,145 of NZ_JAUQWH010000005.1, read as the reverse complement.
CGTCCACGAATCCGACCACCCCAACGGCGTCGACCTCATCATGTGCGCCACGGGGTCGCGAGGGGTCCCGCACCGGCCCTAGACTCGCCCTCTCCCGGGGCGAGGAGCAGCCGATGGACGAAACGCCGGCCGGACGCTACCTGTTCGAGACGGCCAGCCTGGTGCTCGGGCTCGTGACCGGCATCATCTCGTACGTGTTCCGCCAGGACCTGCAGCTCTCCCTGATCCTCGGCTTCGTGGTGGGCGTCGGCCTGCTGACCGTCAAGGTGCTCGCCGAGCTCACCCGCGTGACCGGCGCCGGGGACCGGGCCGAGCGGACCCTGGCCGGGATCGAGACGTCCCTGCGCCACCGCGACCGCTACCTGACCACCCTCGACCACGTCGGCGGCGACCTGCCGCGGTCGCTGGAACGGATCCACGCCGGGCTGGCGACCGTACCGCCGGAGCTCTTCGGGGTTGCCGCCCAGCTCCTCGAGGACCCGCTCGACCAGCTCGAACGACGCCACATCGTCACCTCGGCCGAGTCCTCGTCGCTCAACACCCACCTGGTCCGCACGTTCCGCTCGGACGTCTTCACCACGTCCGTCCTGCCGATGCACTTCTGGCTGACCCCGTACGGGCAGAACTACAACGACGCCATCTGCGCCCGCCTGGCCGAACTCGCCGCCACCGGGCACCCGGCCCGCTTCCGCCGCGTCTACATCGTCCGCGACTCCTGGGCCGATCAGGTGCACCACGGCCCCTACGCCGACGTCATCCGCCGCCAGCAGGAGGCCGGCATCAACGTCCGCGTCACCGTCGAAAGCCTGCTCCCCACCGACCTGCGCCGCGACTTCGGCGTCTGGGACGCCCGCCTCGAGGTCGAACTCGAGGTCGACGGCGACGGCTACCTGATCCGCCGCCACTACCGCTACTCGGCGGACGCGGTCGCCGCCGCCGAGCGCCGCGCCGAGCAGATCTGGGACCGCAGCACCGACTTCGCCACCTGGACCACCCTCCTGCCCCGCCCCGGCGACACCGGCTCATGACCCCAGCGCACGCTCCTGGCGCGCCGAGACGGTCGCGCCAGCGACCAGCGCCGGTGCGCGCCCGGCGCTGTGTTGATCATGACCACCCCGTCGCACGCCTTCCGCCGTGCATTCCAGCGGGCCGCGGGCAGTCGCCGCTGCGCTACCGCGCCGTGTCCCGGATGGCGCCGGAGCAGCCACCCGGGACCGCGCCGGCCTCAGTCGCTGGTCGCCATGACGAAACCGCGCGGCTCGCCGGCCGGCGAAGCCTTGGCCGCCGCACCGTAAGCGTCCGCCACGATCTCGATCCGGATCTGGTCCAGGTCGCCCTCGACGAGGTTCTGCTCAGTGAGACGCCCGCATTGTTGATCAGCAGCGTCACGTCGCCGGCGGCCTCGGCGGCCGCTGCCACCGACGCCGGGTCGGTGACGTCCAGGCGCAGCGGCACGACACCGGGTAGATCGACGAGCTCGGTGCGTCGCGCGGCCGCGTACACCTTTTTCCCCCGGCCGCAGCAGGTGCTCGGCGAAGAGGCGACCGAGGTCCCGACCGGCCTGCGACCGGCTGCAGCTGGATCCCGCGCCGGACAGTACGGATGCCGCGCAGGGCGACGGGCCGCCCGCCGCGGTGAACGGCTGGAAGGGCGGCGGGATCAGCGCGGAGGCCGCCGTCGTCGAGCGTGACGGCGCCCTGCTCGTGGCGAGCGACGCCGGGCTCACCCGCTATCACGGGACGCGGGACGAGCAGCTGGCGCGCGCCGACTGGTCGACGAGCGGGCTGGAGGGGCAGGGGTCGCGCAGCCTGGTGCGGGGGCTGGCGGAGACCGGCGACGGGCGGATCGTCGTCGACGCCGGCCTGGGTACGGACGCCGGGCCCGCCCTGGCCCTGTCGACCGATCGCGGCCGGACCGTCCGGACGGTCCGGCTTCCCAGCGATCCTGCCCGGACTGAGGCCGAGCGGGGCAGCCGTCAGGTCGTCGGGGCCATCGCCGCGCACGACCGCACGATCGTCGCCGTGGGCTCTGTGCTGCGGCGCGCCACCGTGTAAGTATCCGGCACCCCGCCCGGCGCCGATCGACGCGCTCCGTGCGGATCAGCACGCCAGGAGCGCTGGATCGGCCGATCATGCGTGGCGGGCTTCGGGCGGATCAGGGCGCCCGGAGCCTGACCGTCCGGGCCCCGGGTAGGGGGAATCCGCTCTCGCTCGGGGACGCCGAGCGGGCGGCGATCGGCGGGCGCCTGGCGGGGTGAGCGGTCATGGGTTCGACCGGCGGCCGACGCGGAGGTGGGTGAGGTAGCGGCGGGGGACGCGATCGCCCAGGCGGGTGCGGATGCGGTCGGCGACGGCGTCGAGGAGGGGTTCGCGGACGGCTGGGTCCAGGCGGCGGTAGATCGAGTTCGTGCGCATGAGGTCGGCGTAGTCGGCGCCGGAGAGCCATTGCACGTACGGGTACCAGCGGACCTCCGGCCGCTCGAAGTGGGGGCCCCAGCCCTGGTCGGTGCCGAGGACCGACTCTTCGAGGGGCGGGTGACCCCAGGACGGGTCGCCGGGGGAGAAGTGCTCGTGCAGGTCGGCGGTCTCCGCGTACACCTCGGGCTCGCCGGGGCGGCGGACGACGACGTGGCTGAGCAGGGCCAGGTGGCCGCCGGGGCGGAGCAGGTCGTGGGCCTTGCGCCAGCCGGTGGCCGGGTCGACCCAGTGCCAGGACTGGGCGGCCACGATCGTGTTGAAGCGGCGGCCGCGGTCGTCCCAGTCCTCGAAGGTGGACGACTCGACGGTGAGGCCCCGGGCCCGGGCGTGGGCGGCCAGCGCCGGGCCCGGCTCGAGGGCGAGGAGGGAGCCGGCGCGGGCCACGAGCGACCGGCTGGCCTGGCCGGTGCCGCAGCCGATCTCCAGGACGTCGCCGAGCGGCGGCAGGTCGGCGAAGAGCTCGGCGGGGTAGCCGGGGCGCACCCGGTCGTACAGCGCGGGTACCTCGTCGAAGACACGGCCGAGGTTCATGCGTCCATCCTGCCGCGGGGCGCGGCTAGCATGAAGGCGTGCCGACGATTTTCACCCGCATCATCTCCGGGGAGCTGCCCGGCCGCATCGTGCACTCCGACGAGCAGGTGGCCGCGTTTCTCACCATCGCGCCGCTCACGCCCGGGCACACGCTGGTCGTGCCGCGCGCGGAGGTCGACGAGTGGACCGATCTCGAGCCCGAGCTGGCCGCGCACGTGCTGGCGGTGGCGCACACCATCGGGCGTACGTTGAAGCGGGTCTTCCAGGCCCCGCGGGTGGGCCTGATCATCGCCGGCTTCGAGGTGCCGCACGCGCACGTGCACGTCTTCCCGGCGTCGGACATGGCCGACTTCGACTTCGCCCGGGCGAGTGGCGACGTGCCCGCCGAGGAGCTGGACGCCGCCCACAAGAAGATCCTGGACGCGCTCAGCGGGTAGCCGCCAGGCGGCGGACCGCCTCGTCCATGAGCTCGGGCGGCGCGGCGGCGTAGGTGAGCCGCAGGAACGGTCCGGGCGGCTCGGCGGCGAACCACGGGCGGCCCGGGAAGACCACGACGCCCGCGGCGGCCGCCGCCGCGGTGAGCGCCACGTCGTCCGTGTCGTCGGGGAGCCGCACCCACAGGTGGAGGCCGCCGCGCGGGACCGTCGCGGGGGCCAGCTCGGGCAGGTGGCGGGCCAAAGCGGCCAGCAGCGCCTCGCGCCGGGCGCGCAGGGCGGTGCGCAGCGAGCGCAGGTGGCGAGCCCAGGCCGGGGAGCTGACCAGCTCCATCGTGGCCTGTTGCAGCGGGCCGGCCACGAAGAAGTCGTCGAGCAGCCGGGCCGCGCGCAGCCGGGCGCCGGCCGGGCCGCGGGCGCCGATCGCGGCGACGCGCAGGCCCGGCGCGGCGGGCTTGGTCAGGGAGCGCAGGTAGACGACGTGGCCGTCGGGGTCGCCGGCGGCCAGCGGGGGCGGGGCGTCGCCGTCGATCGTGAGGTCGCGCGCGTAGTCGTCCTCGATGAGGAACGCGCCCGCCTCGCGCACGGCGGCTGCCACGCTGGCCCGGCGATCGGCGGCGAGGGTGGCGCCGGACGGGTTGGCGTGCAGCGGCTGACAATAGAAGACCCTGGCGCCCGTACGGGCGAAGGCCGCACGCAGCTGATCAGGCAGCACCCCGTCGCCGTCCGCGGGCACCGGCACGACCCGCAGCCCCGCGGCCCGGGCGGCGGCCAGCGCGCCCAGGTAGGTCGGCGACTCCACGAGCACGGTGTCGCCGGGGCCGGTCAGCGCGCGCAACGCCGAGCCGATCGCCGCCTGCCCGCCGGAGCAGATCACGAAGTCGTCGGCGCGCAGCCCGGTGCCGCTCTCGCGCGCGAACCAGGCCCGCAGGTCCTCGCGTCCCTCGGCCGGGCCCCGCTGCCAGGCGGCGCTCTGCCGGGCGGCCCGCGTCAGGGCGGCGCCCAGGGCGGCGACCGGCTGCAGCTCCGGGTCGAGATAGCCGCCGGACAGCGGGATCGCGCCCGGCGGCGGGCCGGCCAGCAGCGCCCGCATCTCGTCCTCGCCCGCCGGGCGGGGGCCCAGCGCGACGGTCTGCCAGGACAGGTCGGGCGCTCCGCCGGTCGCGGGTGGCGCCGCCACGAACGTGCCCCGGCCCGGCCGCGCCTCGATCACCCCCTCGGCGACGAGCTGCCGGACCGCCGCCGCCACGGTGACGGGCGAGGCCTGGTGCCGGGCGGTCAGCTCGCGCACGGACGGCAGCCGCGTGCCCGGCGCCGCGGCCGCGGCCGTCGCGCGCAGATTGTGGATAACACGAGCCGCTGCGTTATCGTCATCCATGAGAAGCAAGAGTAACGCTACTGTCCCCGCCGCGGTAACGGCGGGGCTGGGCGTCCTCGGGTTCAGCCTGTCGCTGCCCATGACCCGGCTCGCCGTGGCGGCCCTCGACCCGTGGTTCGTGGCCTTCGGCCGCTCGGTGGGCGCCGCCGTGCTCGCCGCGCTCTATCTGCTGGTGACGCGGGCGGCCCGGCCGGCCGGGGCGCAGTGGTGGCGGCTGGCGGTCGTGGCGCTCGGCGTGGTGGCCGGCTTCCCGCTGTTCACGTCGCTCGCGCTGACCACGCAGACGTCCTCGCACGGTGCGGTCGTGATCGCGGCGCTGCCCGCCCTGACCGCCGTCTTCGCGGTGCTGCGCGCGGGTGAGCGCCCGCCGCCCGTCTTCTGGGCCGCGAGCCTCGCCGGGCTGCTCGCCGTGCTCGTCTTCCTGGCACTCGGCGGCGGGGTCCGCGGCGCGCTGTCCACGGCGGACGGCTACCTGCTGGCGGCGGTCCTGCTCTGCGCCCTCGGGTACGCCGAAGGCGGCGCCCTGGCCCGCGACCTCGGCGGCGCCGGCACGATCTGCTGGGCCCTCCTGCTGGCCCTGCCGGTGACCGCGCCCGTGGCGCTCGCCGCCGCCCGGGGCAACGCGGCGGACCCGGGCGCCGTGCCGTGGGCCGCCTTCGGCTACCTGACGGTGATCTCCATGTTCCTGGCCTTCGTCGCCTGGTACGCGGGGCTGGCCCGGGGCGGCGTCGCGCGCGCCGGGCAGCTCCAGCTCGCCCAGCCGGTCCTCACGCTGGCGTGGTCGGCGCTGCTGCTCGGCGAGGCCGTGACGCCGGCGACGCTCGGGGCCGCGCTCGCCGTCCTGGCGTGCGTGGTGCTGACCCAGCGGACCCGGGCTCAGGTGGCGTCGGCGTGAAGCATCGCCCGGGCCTCGTCGGCGGCCCGGGCGATGGCCTCGGAGACGTACTCGACGAAGCGGGCGATGCTCTCCAGGCGCGCGGCGGCCGGGGTGCCGGGGCCCAGGACGCGCACGCCCTGCCGGGCGATCTCGCCGAGGTGCGCGGTGCCCCGCGCGCCGGACATCGTGGACTGGTACATGACGTCGTCGTCCACGACGTAGCGCTCGCGCCGCCGCTCGTCGCGCTCGCGGCGGACGAGGCCCTGGCTCTCCAGGAACGCGATCGCCTTGGAGATCGAGGCCGGGCTCACCCGCAGCCGCGTCGCCAGCTCGGCGGCGGTGAGACTGCCGGTGTCGGTGCTGTAGAGGGCGGCGAGCGTGCGTGCCGTCATCGTGGGCAGGCCCTGCTGCGCGAACGTGGCGGCGAACGTCTGCTCGTACTCGTGGACGGCCTCCGCGTCGCGCCCGGCGGCCTGCGCGGACACGCCGCCGGGCCCGGGCGACCGGCGGCGGCGGGCGCGGCGCTCGGTGGCGTGGTGGGCCAGGTCGCCGCGATAGGCTCCCGGGCCGCCGTTGCGCATGATCTCGCGGGTGACGGTCGAGGTGGGGCGGCCGAGACCCCGGGCGATCTCCGCGTACGCGAGCCCGTCGGCCAGCCCCGCGGTGATCTGCTGCCGTTCCTGCTGGGTGAGCCTGCCTCCCGGCATCGCGGCCTCCTTCGTGGTCGTGGTCGCCGCCAGCGTAGCTTTCAACCTCATCCCATTGCAACGAAGGCCGACGCCTCGTTGCATTGACATCACACTCATTGCAATGATTTCAACGCTTTGAGCTGCTTAAAGGGAGCGCCAGAGCAACGACGGCGTTGCCCGATGCGTGAAGGCAACGTAGCGTTTCCGGCATGAGAAAGCAGACGTTCGATGCCGTTCTGGACATCCCCGCCGGCCGGATCCACCTCGTCGCCGCCGACCGCACCGACGCCACAGTCGAGATCCTGCCCGCCGACCCCGCCACGAGCCGCGACGTGCAGGCGGCGGAGCGCCTGGCGGTCACCCGCGCCGACGGCGTTCTGCGGATCGAGGCCGCCAAGCCCGCGAACCGGCTCCTCGGCTCCCCGGGTGCCGTCGAGGTCACGGTTCAGCTGCCCGCCGGCTCCCGGGTCCAGGCCAAGGTGGCCGCCGGGGAGCTGCGGGGCGCCGGGCGCCTCGGCGACGTGACCGTCGACAGCGCCCAGGGCTCGATCGAGCTCGAGGAGGCCGGGAGCGCCCAGCTCACGCTGCAGGCCGGCGACATCGTGGTCGGGAGGCTCACCGGCTCGGCGCAGCTCAGCACCCAGAAGGGCGACCTGCGCGTCGCCGAGGCCGTGGCGCCGGAAGGCAGCCTGACGCTGCGGACCCAGGACGGCGACATCACGGTCGGTGCGCGCACCGCGTCGCTGGACGCCTCCACCGCGTACGGGCGGATCGACAACTCACTCACCGGCTCCGGTCTGACCATCCACGCCACCACGTCCCGCGGTGACATCACCGCCCGCGGCATCTGAGAGGGACACCACGATGACCGATCTGCAGAAGGCCCTCGACGCGTTCGTCGCCGCCGGCTTCGCGAGCATCCAGGTGCGCGTCCACGACGAGCACGGGGAATGGGCCGGCACCGCCGGGATACGCGAGCTCGGATCGGCCGAAGCGCCGCCGGTCGACGGCCGGTTCTGGGCGGGCAGCGTCGTCAAGACCTTCACCGCCACCGCGGTCCTGCAGCTGGTGGCCGAGGGCAAGCTGGAGCTCGACGCCCCGGTGGCCGGCCACCTCCCCGGCCTGGCGCTGGACGGCCGGATCACGGCGCGGATGCTGCTGCAGCACACCAGCGGCCTGTTCAACTACACGGGCGAGTACTTCCCGGACGGCACGATCGTCCCGGGCATCCCCGCCACCGGCAAGGAGTGGGTCGAGGCGCGGCTGCGGAGCTATCGGCCGCAGGAGCTGGTGGAGCCGGCGCTGGCGCACCCGGCACGCTTCGAGCCCGGCGCCGACTGGAGCTACTCCAACACCAACTACACCGTCGCGGCGCTGCTCATCGAGCGGGTGACCGGGCAGTCGTACGGCGAGGCGATGCACCAGCGGATCCTCGGGCCGCTCGGGCTGCGCGACACCGTGCTCGACGGCGACGTCACCGACCTGCCCGAGCCGTACGCCCACGGCTACTACCGCTACCAGGACGGCGACGAGTGGAAGGTCGCCGACGTCTCCCGCCAGAACCTGTCCATGCTCCTCGGCGCCGGCGGGCTGATCTCGACCACGCGGGACCTGCGCACCTTCTTCGCCGCGCTCAACGGCGGCCGGGTGCTCCCGGCGCCGCTGCTGGCCGAGATGCGCTCGCCCGTGGGCCCGATCGGCTACGGGCTCGGCGTGTTCGTGCAGGACCTCGGCGCGGGCCTGGGCACGGTGCTGCACCACAACGGCGGCGCCCCCGGCGGGTACGGAGCCCTCATGTACAGCACGCCCGACGGCAGCCGGACCCTGACCGCCGGGCTGACCACGGGCGACGCCGAGGTCAACCCGGCGGAGGCCATGCCCGCCGCCCTGGACGCCCTCATCAAGGCGTGGATCAGCGCGGAACCGTTGCCGGACGCCCCGGATCCAGCCAGCGCAGCGTGACCCGCGCCGCCGCGAAGGCCCGCTCGATCTCCGGGCGGCCTTCGTGGAAGTGCCCCCAGCCGTCGTAGTGCACCGGCACGACGGTGTGCGCCCCGAGGTGCTGCGCGAGCCGGGCGCCCTCCGCGGCGGTCATGGTGTAGCGCAGCGGGCCGGTCACCGGGAACCGCACGGCACCGAAGTGCAGCACGGCCGTGCCGACGGCCAGCCGGTCGGCGACCTGACGCACCCCCGCGTACGGGACCGTGTCCCCGGAGATCCACAGTGCGCCGTCCGCCTGGCCCGGCCACCGCAGCGCGAAGCCCGTGGTCTCGCCGACGACCGGGCGGCTCAGCGGCGGCCCGTGCCGGGCGGGCGTCGCCGTGATCTCGATCGGGGGCCGGTCCGGGTGCTCGAGCCGGGTGGTCGCCCAGGGCCCGAGCCCGGTGGCGCCCAGCCGCCGGCCGCCCGCCCGGGTGGTGATCACCCGGCCGGCGCGGGGCAGGAACGCCCGTCCCGCGTCGTCCAGGTTGTCGGCGTGCTGGTCGTGGCTGAGCAGCACCGCGTCGATCGGCGGCAGGTCGGCCACGGCGACGGCCGGCCCCGCGTGCTTGTGCGAGGCCGTGCCGAGGCCGAACGTGTAGCGCCGCCCGGGCGGGTCGAACGTCGGGTCGGTGAGCAGCGACCACCCGCCGGTCTGCACGAGCAGGGTCGGCCCGCCGATGTGGGTGAGGATCATCGGGCGTGCTGCAGCGCCCAGTCGAGGGCCTTGTCGGCGACCTGCTCCCAGCCGGGCTCCGCGCAGGTCCAGTGCGAGCGCCCCGGGAACTCGAAGTACTCCGTGACGGTCGTCTCGCCCTTGTAGTGGTGGGCGTTCGACTTGTTCACCGACGCCGGCATGATGTGGTCCGCGCCGCCGGCGATGAAGAGCAGCGGCGCCCGGTCCTCGTTGTGGAAGTTCACCCACGTCTCCTGCTTGCCCGGGGTGAAGTTCGCCAGCAGCCCGTACGACCAGACCCAGTTGCCGGGCGCCGGGATCGCGTACCGGTCGTAGACGGCCCGCGACTCCTCGGCCGACAGCGTGTTGGTGAAGGCGTAGTGGAACTGCTCGGGGGTGAAGCCGGCCGCCTGGTGCCGCTTCGCCGGGTTGCTGAGGATCGGGAAGAGCGACTTGATCTGTGACGGCGGGTTGACCCGGATGCCCTCCGGCGGCGCCGAGTCGATGACCACGCCGGCGCTGCCGTGCCCGCGGTCGAGCAGCAGCTGGGTCAGGGTGCCGCCGAACGAGTGCCCGATGATGACCGGCTTCTCGGGCAGCGCCGTGATGACCTTCTCCAGGTGCGCCACGGTCTCCGGCACGGTCACGGTCGCGATGACCGACGGGTCGGCCCGCAGCGCCTCCACCTCGACCTCGAACCCGGGGTACGCGGGCGTGACCACCTGGTGGCCCTTGCTCTCGTAGTAGGGGACCCAGTGCTCCCAGCTGCGCGGGGTCATCCAGAGTCCGTGCACCAGGACGATCGTGCTCATGCGTCGCGCTCCTCGCGTCGGTCAAGGCGGCCGGGTACCCGTGGAGTCGAGCACCCGGGCGGCGGGCGGCGGAAGCTCGGCTGCCCCCTGTGCGCGAAGTCGCACACCGTCCAGATCGGACCCGCCACCGCAGACCGTACGGAGGGCGGCGCCCCGGTCGCGTACGTAGAACTATGTATTCCCGGGCCGGGACAGGCCCGCGCGGGAGCGGATGCCCAGCTTCGGATAGATGCGCGACAGGTGCGTGGTCACCGTGCGCGGGGAGAGGAACAGCCGCTCGGCGATCTCCCGGTTGCTCAGCCCGGCGGCGGCGAGCTCGGCGATCCGCTGCTCCTGCGGGGTGAGGGCGGCGGCCGTGCGGCGGATCGTCTCGCCGGAGGCGCGCAGCTCGGTGCGGGCCTGATCCGCCCACGGCGTCGCGCCCAGGCCGTCGAAGGTGGACTCGGCGGCGCGCAGCACGGCCCGGGAGGCGGCGACGCGGCGGTGGCGGCGCAGATGGGACCCGTACGCCAGCTGCAGCCGTGCCCGCTCGAACGGCCAGTCGTCGGGGGCCTCGGCGAGTGCTCGCTCGTACGCCTCCGCGGTGCCGGCGAGCGCGGCGTGCGCGTACCGGAGTCCCGCCCGCAGCGCGGGTGACTCGCACAGCTCGGCCACCGGGGTCAGCTCCGCGACGAGCGCCCGCAGGTCGTCGTGGGCCCGGCAGCGGACGGCCGCCTCGGCCAGATGCGCCAGGGTGACGAACCGGACCGAGGGGTGATGGGCGATGTCCGCCGGGTCGAAGATGCGGCGCAGCTCCCGGTACGCCTCCGCGGGCTGCCCCGCCCCGAGCGCGGCCACGCCCCGGATCTCCTGCACGCACGCCAGCATCGGCAGCCGGCCCGCGGGCAGCAGGACCTGCTCGGCCTCGCCGGCGACCCGCAGCGCGGCCTCCCGCTCGCCCCGCAGCGCCCACGCGTGCGCCAGCGTCATGCCCGCCGCGAGCCGGTGCCCGATCTGCCGGGTCTCGTCGAGCAGGGCGATGGCCTCGTCGCTGAGCGCCACCGCCCGGCGCGGGTCGCCCCGATAGACCGCGTTGGTCGCCTGGAAGAACAGCAGCTGCCCGAGCGTGGCGATCCGCCCCTGGGCGCGCAGCGCGGGCCCGCAGCCGGCGAAGAGGATCTCCGACAGCACCGGGTCGCCGAGCCAGGACGTGCTGACCCCCGCCCAGAAGTGGTCGATGGGGCTCAGGTCCGGCCGGGTCGCCAGGGTGCGCATCCCCGCCAGCACGGGGGCGCCTCGCTCGATCGGCGCCAGCAGGCCGAGCGCGGCGAGCAGGCGGGGATGCCCGGGCGGGAAGCCGAGGCCCTCCGCCGTGGTCACGAACAGGGCGCGGGTGGCCGCATCGGGCGCAGCCCAGTAGAAGCGCGTCGAGTCGAAGCACAGCCAGTCCAGTGCCAGGTCCTTGTCGTCCTCCTCGCGCAGCGCGGCCGCGTACGCGGCGAAGGTCTCCATGCTGGTGTCGGCGTCCCAGTTCGACCCGATGTGGTGCTCGCGCAGCGCCGCGAAGCGGGCCCGGTCGACGCTGCGCAGGTGCGCCGGCTCCACGGCGTCGAGCAGGCGGCGCACGGTCGCCAGGTCGCCCATGTCCCCGGCCTGGTCGGCGGCCCACAGCAGGCGCCGCCCGCGCAGCGCCGGATCCAGGCTGAGCTGGGCGGCGCGTTCCAGGGCCAGCACCGCGATGCCCGCCGCCTGCCGGCCCTCCGCCCGCACCGCCGCCTCGGTGAGCTCCCGGGCCAGCTCCTCGTCCGGACCGTCCGTGGCGCTGGCCCGGTGCCAGACCCGCCGGTCCGCGCCCACGACGACGGCGGCCAGCGCGGCGTGCACCTCGCGCCGGCGCCCGGGTGCGGCACCCTGCTGCAGCGCCGAGCGCAGCAGCGGGTGGCGGAAACCGATCCGGTACGCCGTCCCCACCCGCACCAGCCTCGTCAGCACCGCGGGCTCGATGTCCGCCGCCCCGACCGGCCCGTGCACGATGCCCGTGGCGGCCAGCGCCTCGGCCAGGTCGTCGCCGTCGTTGAGCGCGGCGCACAGCAGCAGCGTCCGGGTCGCCGCCGGCAGCTCGGCGACCAGGCCCGCGAACGTCCGTTCGACCCGCGTGGTCAGCGGCAGGTACGCGGGCAGCAGCGCCGCGGCGCCGTCGCGGGCGGCCACCGCGCCCAGCTCGGTGAGCCCGAGCGGGTTGCCGGCCGCCTCCTCGAGCACCCGCGCCCGCAACGCCGGCGTCAGCCCCGGCGCGACCGTGTCGAGCAGCGCGCCCGCGTCGGCGGGGGAGAGCGGCTCGACCGCCAGGTCCGGCAGCCCGGTGCCGATCAGCCACTGCTCGACGTCGCCGCCGTCCCGCGCGGTCAGGACCATCGCGACCGGCGCGGCGCCCACCCGGCGCGCCAGGAAGGACAGGACCTCCCGCGACGCCGGGTCGAGCCACTGCACGTCCTCCACGGCGAGCAGGGCGGGGCCGGCGGTTTCGAGCCCGCGCAGCAGCGCGAGCGCGACCCGGAAGGGCGGCAGCTCCGGGTCGTCGCCGGGCCACACCGGGTGCAGGGCGGCGTACGGGACGTGGACCTCGGCCTGCACCCCGGTGACCGTCAGCACCCGCAGGCCGGTCTCCGCCGCCCGCCGGGAAGCCTCGAGCAGCAGCGCGGACTTGCCGACGCCGGCCTCGCCGCGCAGCACGAGCGCCTCACCCCGCCCGCCGGCCGCCCGCTCCAGCAGGGCCGTGAGGGTGCGCGTCTCGTCGTCCCGCCCGATGAGCACGCGTCCACCATAGAGGTCAGACTTGCGCCAGCGGTCGCACCTGCAGCTGGTTGACGACCACGTGCGGGGGCTGGGAGACGATGTGGACGATCGCGGCGGCCACGTCGGCGGCGTCGAGGTTGCGCTGGTTCGCCATGACGCCCTCGACGCTCTCGCGGACGGCGGCGACGGTGATGCCCGCCGGCAGCTCGGTCGCCGTGAAGCCGGGCTCGACGATGCCCACCCGCACGCCGCTGGGCTGGAGCTCCTTGCGCAGCGACTCCGAGAAGCCGTTCACCGCGAACTTGCTCGCGTGGTAGACGGCCGCCCCGGGGAAGGTCTCGCGGCCGCCGATCGAGGAGATGTTGACCAGGTCGGCGGCGCCGGCGGCGAGCAGGTGGGGCAGCGCGGCGTGGGTGACCAGCAGCACCCCGAGCACGTTGGTGTCGAGCGTCCGGCGCCAGTCGGCCACGTCCGCGCCGAGCACCGGGCCGACCGGCATCACCCCGGCGGCGTTGACGACCAGGTCGAGACCGCCGAGTCCGTCGGCGGCCGCGGCCACGGCGGCGCGGACCGAGGACTCGTCGGTGACGTCGAGCGGGAGCGCCACATCCGCGTCGAGGCGGCCGGTGCGGCGGGCTCCGGCGGCGACCCGGGCGCCGGCGTCGCGCAGGGCCCGGACGGTGGCGGCGCCGATGCCGGAGGAGGCCCCGGTGACCAGGGCGCGGCGGTGCTGCAGAGGAAGGGTCATGACGTCGAGCCTGGGCCCGGCGGCGGCGTTTCCCCAGGCCCTGCCGGGGCCACCTTTTCCGGGGCTAGATTGGGGCGATGCGCGGTGACCTGGCGGAGTTCCTGCGCGCCCGGCGGGCGCTCGTCGGCCCGGCGGCGGTGGGCCTGGTCGCGGGCGGCCGGCGGCACGTGCGCGGGCTGCGCCGCGAGGAGCTGGCGCTGGTCGCCGGGATCAGCGTCGACTACTACGTGCGGCTGGAGCAGGGCCGCGACCGCCGCCCGTCGCCCGAGGTGGTGGGCGCGCTGGCCCGGGCCCTGCGGCTCGGCCCCGACGCCACGGCGCACCTGCACCGGCTCGCGGCGGGCGCGCCCCCAGCGGGCACCGGGCAGCGGATCCGGCCGGCCGTGGCCCGGCTCGTCGACACGTCGCCCTGGCCCGCGGTGCTGCTCGACGCGACGCTGACCGTGCTGCGCGCCAACGCGGCCGCCCGGGAGCTCAACCCGCGGCACGAGCCCGGGCGCAACCTGGTCCGCGACGCCTTCCTGGACCCGGCGACCGCCGCGCTGCACGCCGACCTGGCGGCGGTGCGGGCGGAGTGCGCGGCGGCGCTGCGCTCGGCCGGCGGGGCGGAGGAGCTGGTGACCGAGCTGCTGGCGGCGAGTGCGGCCTTCCGGGAGCTGTGGGCCCGCGCGGACGTCTCCTACTGCCGCACGGGCACCAAGCTCTTCGATCACCCGTCCGCCGGCCGGCTCCGCCTGGACTACGAGACCCTGGAGGTCGGCGACAGCGGCGGCCAGCGGCTCCTCGTCTACTCCCGGGCGGGCGGGGATGATCTGATGATCGGATGACCACCGACGATCGGATCGGGCCGCCGCTCACCGGCACCGAGCGCGAGACGCTGCGCGCCTTCCTCGACTACCACCGGGCGACCCTCGCCTTGAAGTGCGCCGGGCTCACCGACGAGCAGCTGCGCGAGCGGTCGTCGCCGCCTTCCACGCTGACCCTGCTCGGGCTGGTGCGGCACCTGGCGGAGGTCGAGCGCACGTGGTTCCGCCGGGTGTTCGAGGACCACGACATTCCGCTGGTGTGGTCGGACGAGATGGACTTTCAGGCCGCGTACGACGCCACCGGCGCCACCCGCGCCGAGGCGTTCACGGCGTGGGAGGCGGAGGTGGCGCACGCCCGCCGGATCGAGCGGGCGGCGGCGTCGCTCGACGTGGCGGGCTACCAGCCGCGGTGGGAGAAGGAGGTCTCGCTGCGGATGGTGATGGTGCACGTGCTGCTGGAGTACGGGCGGCACAACGGGCACGCCGACTTCCTGCGCGAGGGCATCGACGGCGTCACGGGCGCCTGAGGCTCAGGACCGGTTGCGCTCCGCCAGGCCGGCCTTCACGGCGCGGGTGACCTCGTCCGCGATGATCTCGGGCCGGCCCGCGGCGACGCCGTCGAGGGCGAGCTTGGCGACCAGGTCGGGCGCGATCTTCTGGTCGGCGGGGATGTGCGCGGCCATGTCGGTGTCCATGTAGCCCACGTGCAGCGCGCTGACCTGGATGCCCTGCGGGGCGAGCAGCTCGCGGACGGCGTCGGTCTGCGCCCATTCGGCCGCCTTGGCCCCCGCGTACGCGCCCGCGCCGCCCGGGTGCAGCCACGAGAGCGCCGACAGGACGTTGAGGATCGCGCCGCCGCCGTGGCCCGCGATGATCGGGGCGAAGGCGCGCGTGACGGCCAGCGTGCCGAAGTAGTGCGTCTCCATCTCGGTCCGAACGCCCGCCAGATCGCCGGTGAGCAGGTGCGTGCCGGTGGCGCTCCCGGCGTTGTTGATCAGGAGAGTGACGTCGCCGGCGGCCGCGGCGGCCCGGGTGACCGAGCCGGGGTCCGTGACGTCCAGCTGCAGCGGGACGACCCCGGGCAGGTCGACGGTTTCCGGGTTGCGGGCGGCGGCGTAGACCTTGGCGCCGCGCTGCACGAGCTGCTCGGCGAGGTGGCGGCCGAGACCGCGGTTGGCTCCGGTGACGAGGGCGACGGCGTTCGTGATGTCCATGCCGAAAAGATTATGCCCGTCATCTAATCCCGGCAAGATTGGATGACGTACGTCATATATTTGGCCCGGAACCCGGAAAAGTGCTCACGATCCGCGCGTCCTGGCAGCTCAGCACCGTGATCGTGTGTCAGGATCACGCCCGAGAGAGCACCCGGAGGGGAGCGGTCCGTGAAAAAGGTCGTCGGCTGGATCGTGCTCGGCCTCGTCGTCTTCTACATCGGCACCAATCCCGGCCCGGCCGCGGACATCGCGCGGGGCATCGGGGACGGCGTCGCCGAGATGTTCGGCAACATCGGCACGTTCTTCTCCGAGCTCGCCGACTGAGCCGTGGCGCGGCCCCGGATCGTGTGCGTCGGGCTCGCCACCGTCGACCTGATCCAGCGGGTCGAGCGGCTGCCCGGCCCCGACGAGAAGGTCGAGTCGCTGCGCACCGACACCGCGGCGGGCGGCCCGGCCACGAACGCCGCGATCGCCGCCGCGGCGCTGGGGGCCGACGTCACGCTGGTCACCGCGGTCGGCCCGCATCCGCTGGGCGGTCTGATCAGGGCAGACCTCGCCGAGTACGGGGTGAGCCTCGTCGACACGGCGACGGGCGGGGCGCCGCCACCCGTGTCCGCCGTGACGGTGCTGGACGGCACAGGGGAGCGGGCCGTGGTCAGCCGCAACGCCCGGGGCGCCACTGTGGACGTACCGGATGATCGGGTCTTCGCCGGGGCGGACGCCGTGCTGGCGGACGGTCATCACCCGGCGCTCGCCCGGGCGGCGGCGCGCAGTGGACGGCCGCTCGTCCTCGACGCGGGCAGCTGGCGACCGGTCTTCGCCGAGCTGTTGCCGGTGGCGGCGGTGACGGCCTGCTCGTCCGTCTTCCGCCCGCCCGGCACGGACGACGCCGAGGCGGTGCCCGGCCCGCCCGGCGCGCCCGGCGCGCGGGGCGTCGAGGCGGCCTCCGCCCCGCCTGGCGCGCGGGGCGTCGAGGCGGCGCTGCGCCGGCTCGGGGTGGGGGTGGGCGCCATCACGCGCGGACCGGACCCGGTGCGGTGGTGGTCGGGGGCGGAGGCGGGCGAGCTCGCCGTCCCCGCGGTGGAGGCCGTCGACACGGCCGGGGCGGGAGACGCCTTCCACGGCGCGCTGACGGTGGCGGTCGCGCGGGGAGCGGGGCTGACCGATGCCCTGCGCTTCGCGATCGAGATTGCCACCGTGCGCGTCCAGCACCGGGGGCCGCGGTCGTGGCTCGCAGCTCTCCCTGCCTCTTGACCATACCCGGGCGGAGGGGGCTTGCGGCAAGACCCCCCGGTTCGTCCAGAATCGGCCCTCCAGCTGCGGAAACGGGGGATATCGGTGACGGATGCGCTGATCGTGGGGGCGGGGCCGGCGGGGCTGATGCTGGCGGCCGAGCTGTGCCTGGCCGGGGTGCGGCCGCTGGTGCTGGAGCGGCGCTCGGAGCCCTGGGCGGGGGCGCGGGCGGGCGGGCTCGGCGGCCGGGTGCTCGACCTGCTGCGGATGCGGGGCGTGCTGGAGCGGTTCGAGGCCGCGGCGCACCAGCCGCATCCGGCGCCCCGGTTCCCGTACGGCGGGGTGCATCTGGATTTCACCGGTCTGGACGATGCGCCGGTGCGCGCGATCGGGCTGCCCCAGGCGCGGCTCGAGCGCCTGCTCGCCGACCGGGCCCGGGAGCTGGGCGCGGAGATCCGCCACGGGCACGAGCTGACCGGTCTGCGGCAGGACGAGCACACCGTGACTGCCGAGGTACGCGGCCCCGCCGGCCCGTGGACGGCCGAGGTGCCGTACCTCGTGGGCTGTGACGGTCCGCGCAGCCGCGTGCGGGAGCTGGCCGGCATCGGGTTCCCCGGCACGACGTACCCGGAGGTAAACCGGATCGGTCACGTGACCGTCCCCTGTCTCGACGGCGGCGAGCTCGACATCCCGGGGCTGGGCCGGCTGGCGGCGGGGTTCACGCGGACGGACAGGGGCGTGTTCGCGTTCGGCCCGGCGGGCGAGAAGGAGATCTTCCTGTCCGTGACGCTCGACGAGGAGGACACGTACGACGACGACACCCCGATGACCCTCGCCGAGCTGGGCGCCGCCATCCGGCGCGTGCTCGGGGCGGAGCTGCCGATGACGGGCTCCACGCGGCTGTCGCGGTTCACGTTCCAGGCCCGGCAGGCATCGGCGTACCGCAGCGGACGGGTCTTCGTCGCCGGGGACGCCGCCCACCTCTTCCCCGCGACCGGGGTGGCCCTCAACGCCGGGCTGCTCGACGCGGTCAACCTCGCCTGGAAGCTCGCCGCCGCGGTGCACGGGTCGGCGCCGGCCGGGCTGCTGGTCACCTACCACGCGGAGCGGCACCTCGCCGGGGCGCGCACGCTGCTGCACACCCAGGCGCAGGTGGCGCTCCGGCGCGGGCTCGACCCGGCGGCCGACGCGCTGCGCGAGGTCTTCCAGGAGCTGGTCACCGACGAGCAGCCGCTGCGCCGGATGGGCGCGCTGCTCGCCGGCGACGTCCGCTATCCCATGCCCGGTACGCATCCGCTCGTCGGCACCTTCTGGCCGGGTGAGCCGGGCCTGCTGCGCGCGGGCCGGCCGGTGCTGCTCGGTCCGGAACCCGTGCTCGCCGCCGCGGCCGGGTGGAAGGACCGTGTCGATCTGCGGGCCGGGGAGACGCCCCTGCTGCTGCGGCCGGACGGTCACGTCGCCTGGGCCGACGGGCCCGGGCTACGCGAAGCGCTGGCCTACTGGTTCTGAGCCTCGCCGGCGAGGGCGAGGCGGGCGTTGCGCTCGGCGGTCAGGACGCGGTCGGTCGCGGCGGGGGTGAGGCCCGGTTCGCCGGCGGCGACGTCGTAGGCCTCGCGCAGGGCCGTGAGCTGGGCGGCCAGCAGGCGCTCGGCGGCGCCGGGCCGGGTCTCGCGGGCGCGGGCCAGGCCGGCCGTGGTGTGCTCGCACGCGGCGACGGCCAGTTCGAGGTGCTTGGCGGCCACCCTGGTGCGCACCGCGGCCGCGCACAGCAGCCCGATCGCGCAGCCGAGCACGGTCTGCACCAGCCGGTCGCGGAGCAGGTCGAGCGGGGGAGTGGCGGCGCCCAGCTCGCCGACGAGCAGCGCCAGCGGGGTGACCGCGAGCATCGCCAGCCCGTAGTTGCGGATGACCAGCAGCTCGGCGATCACCTGGGCGACGACGATGCCGGCCACCAGCGTCCACGTGTCGCCGGGGACCGCCAGGGCCAGCGCCGCCACGAAGAGGCCGGCGACCGTACCGAGGGCTCGTTGCAGGCCGCGGTGCAGCGAGACCAGCAGGTTCGTGCCCTGCAGCACCGCCACGGCCGACACCGCCGCCCAGTACGGGTGGCCGAGCCCGGTGACCTGGGCGAGCAGCCCGGCGGCGGCGCCCGCGGCGAGCGCGCCGAGGGCGACCCGGGCGGCGGCGATCAGGAGCGGGCCGCCGAGCGCGGTGGTGCGGACCGGGCCGCGGAGCAGGTCCCGGTACGCCGGGGAACCCTCGGCCTGGTGCCGCCCGGTGATCCCGGCCGCCTCGGTGGCCGTGGACGACACCGGCGGTACGGGTCCGCGGCGCGCCACGGCCTCCGCGAGCCCGAGCAGCTCCTCGCGGCTCCCCGCGCCGGCCAGCGCCGACTCGGCCCGGGCCACGAGCGCCTCCAGGTCGCCCGCGCCGCGGGCGGGCATCGCGGCCCAGGCCTGGGCGACGGCGGTGGCGGCCTGGTGGCGTACGCGCAGACCCGCTTCCCCGCCGGGGGCGTCGAGCACCGCGGCCGCGCGGCGCAGGGCCCGGGCCACGGCGAGGCGGCGCGGGGCGTCCCGGTCGATCGCGGCGCCGGCCATGGCGATCACCCAGGCGACGGCGGCCGACCCGGCGGTCAGGGCGGTGTGGCGCCCCAGGTCGGCGGGCGTGGCGGGGACGGCAGCGGACACGGCGGTGGCGAAGGCGAACATGAGCCCGGCGGGCGGCCCGACGCGGAACACCGCGCACAGCCAGGTGGCGGCGGCGCCCACCAGCGAGACGGCCACGATCGCGGGGAGCTCGGGGGCGGCGGCGAGGCCGGCGAGCGTACCCAGGAAGACCGCGAGGGTCAGGCCCGCGCCGGCCGCCGCGACCACCCGCCCGCGCGAGCGGTAGTGCACGTCGCGGGCGTAGAGCGCGGCGAACGAGCCGAACGTGGCGATGCCCGCCCAGGCGGTGTGCCCGGCGAGGACCAAGACGACCAGCGGGAGGGCGACGGCGAGCCCGGCCCGCAGCGCGAAGGCCCAGGCGGCGTCGGCCGGGCGCAGGCGGGCGGCATCCCGTACCCACGACCCCGGCCTGGCAAACGGTTGACCGCCGGCGCGTCTGGGTACGGCCGCGGCATGCCTGATCACGTCCTCGCCGCGGAGGCGATCACCTCCGCCAGTGACGGCCACCTCGTCCTCGCCGCGGTGCTCGGCATCGCGGCCGTCATCCTCCTCATCGCCTGGGCCAAGTGGCATCCGTTCCTCGCTCTCATCGTCGGCGCGGCCGTGCTCGGCCTCACCGCGGGTGCCGCCGCCGGCGACACCGTCGACTCCTTCACCGCCGGGGTCGGCAGCACGGTCGGCAGCGTCGGCCTGCTCATCGCCCTCGGCTCCATGATCGGCGCCCTGCTCGCCGAGTCGGGGGGCGCCGACGGCATCGTGGGCACGATCGTGCGCCGCTTCTCGGGCAACGCGCTGCCGTGGGCCCTCGCCGGCGTCGCCGCGCTGATCGGCCTGCCGCTCTTCTTCGAGGTCGGCGTGGTGCTGCTGGTGCCGATCGTGCTGCTCGTCGCCCAGCGTACCGGGATGAACCTGCTGAAGATCGGCATCCCCGCCCTGGCCGGGCTCTCCGTCCTGCACGGCCTCGTGCCGCCGCACCCGGGCCCGCTGGTGGCGGTGTCGAGCCTCGGCGCCGACCTGGGCCTGACCCTGGCCTTCGGCCTGATCTGCGCGATCCCGACGGTGATCGTCGCGGGCCCGGTCTTCGGCAACTTCATCACCCGGTACGTCCACGTGCCCGTCCCGCCCCGGGTGGCCGACCCGGTCGACACCGTCAAGGAGGAGGGTGTCGCGGAGCCCGCCCGGCGCCGGACGCCGAGCTTCTGGGCGGCCGTCGGAACCGTGCTGGTGCCGATCGTGCTCATGCTGCTGCGGGCGATCGCCGAGCTGACCATGGACGAGGGCACCCGGGTGCGGACCGTCTTCGAGATCCTCGGCGAGCCGGTCGTCGCCCTGCTGCTCGGCCTGCTGCTCGCGATGGTGACCCTGGGCCGCGGCGCGGGCTTCAACCGGGCGGAGACCTCCGCGGTCATCGGCGGCTCGCTGCCCCCGATCGCGGGCATCCTGCTGATCGTGGCCGCGGGCGGCGGCTTCAAGCAGGTGCTGGTCGACGCGGGCGTCGGCAACGTGGTGGCCAACGCGGCCGAGTCGGCGAACATCTCGGCCCTGCTGCTCGGCTGGCTCGTCGCGGTCGGCATCCGGATCGCCACCGGCTCCGCCACCGTGGCGACGATCACCGCCGCGGGCATCGTCGCGCCGCTCGCCCAGACGCTGGACAAGCCGGAGGTCGCGCTGCTGGCCCTGGCGATCGGGTGCGGGTCGCTCTTCTTCTCGCACGTGAACGACGCGGGCTTCTGGCTCGTCAAGGAGTACTTCGGGATGACCGTGGGCCAGACGATCAAGACCTGGTCGGTCATGGAGACGATCATTTCGGTCGTCGGATTCGGGTTCGTCCTGCTCCTCAACCTCGTAGTGTGATCTTCGGCTCGCCCGTTTCTCAAGGTCAGCACAGGTAAACGGGCAAGACTGTCGGCATGCGTAGACGGACTCTGTTGCTCGCCCTGGCGGGCGCCGCGGGGGCGGGCAGCCTCACCGCGTGCACGGCGGAGACCGACATCGGGATGTCCGGCGCCACCGTCGCGTCGGCGTCGGCCCTCCCGATCCTCGCCTCGACGACCTCCTCGTCGCTGGCCGCCCAGGACATCACCGCGACCTACACGCCGTTCCCGGGCGCGGCGCCCGCCCGGGCGTACGCGCTGGGCCGTCGCGTGCTGGACTTCAGCCGCGACGGCCGGGCGCTGCCGACGACCGTCTGGTATCCCACGGCCGGCACCGCCCCGGCCGCCGGCCCGGCGCCGGTCGCCGATGCCACGCCGCTGGACGGGCGCTATCCGCTGGTGCTCTTCAGCCACGGGCTCACGTCGCAGCCGGCCGACTACGCGGACATGCTCACGCGCTGGGCCCAGGCCGGCTTCGTGGTGGCGGCGCCGACGTATCCGTACACGTCCTACGCCGCGGACGAGGCCGGCCGGCTGAACGCCGACGACATCGTCAACCAGCCGGCGGACGCCTCGCACGTCATCGACCTCATGCTCGCCCAGGCCGGCACGGTCACGTCCGTGATCCACCCCGGGCGGCTCGCGGCGGCCGGGCACTCGGCGGGCGGCATCACCACGGTGGGGCTGTTCAGCGCGCGCCGCGACGAGCGGCTCAAGGCCGGGATTGTGTTGAACGGCACCGATTTCCAGGGCGCCGAGTTCACCGGGCCGGCCGCCGCGATGCTGTTCGTGCACGGGCGCAAGGACACCACCGTCACGTACCGGGCGGGGCACACGGTCTTCGTGGCGGTGCCGTGGTCGCGGGCGATGCTGTCGATCACCGACGGCGGGCACGTGACCGAGAGCGCCGACTTCGAGGCCACCACACAGACGTCGGCCGAGTTCCTGCGGTACGCGCTCTACGGCGACGCGGCGGCGAAGGCGCGGCTGCCGGCGGCGGCTGCCACCGACGGCGTCGCCACGTTCGAGAACGAGCTGTGACGAACGCCGCACAGCCCCTCGCCGGGCGAGGAGTGACGGGGCTGAGCAGCGGGGCATAGAGGGCCGCGGCCGGTCTCCCGTGGCGCAGGTCACGCGGGGCGCGCGGACGGTAGCAACAAGTGGGCAAAAGGGGTGACCCTGAGAGGTGGTGCTGGATCTCCGTGGCTAACGTGGATCGGGTGACTTTCTGGACCCGAAAACGCGATCGCTCCCTTTTCGCCAACAGTGGATCGTTGGTGATCTGCGGGCTGCTGGCCGGCGTGGTGGTCGCGGCCGCCTCGTTCCCGGCCGTCGCGATGTCGGGCCTGGCGGCCAAGGCGGGCTCGGAGGGCTTCGCCGAGCTGCCGAGCCAGCTGGCCCAGCCGGCCGCCCCGCAGGTGACGCGCATCTTCGCCGCCGACGGCAAGACGCAGATCGCGGTGATGTACGACGAGTTCCGCAGCGATGTCGCGCTCGACGACATCTCCAAGAACATGCAGAACGCGATCGTCGCGGCCGAGGATCACAAGTTCTACGAGCACAACGGCGTCGACTTCAAGGGCGTGGCCCGCGCGTTCGTCAACAACAACAAGGGCGGCTCGCAGCAGGGCGCCTCGACGCTGACGATGCAGACCGTGCGCATGACGCTCGCCTACACGGCCAAGACGCCGCAGGAGGCGATCGACGCCACCAAGGACAGCCCGGAGCGCAAGGTCACGGAGATCAAGTATGCGATGCAGCTCGAGAAGGAGCTGACCAAGCAGGAGATCCTCCAGCGCTACCTCAACATGGCGCCGTTCGGCAACGGCGCCTACGGCATCTACGCCGGCGCCCAGGTCTACTTCCAGAAGAAGCCGAAGGACCTGACCATCGCCGAGTCCGCCCTGCTGGCCGGCATGGTGAAGGCGCCGACGGCGTTCGACCCGACCACCGCCAGCGGCTATCCGCAGGCGCTGGACCGGCGCAACTACATCATCGACAACATGCTGAGCCTGAAGATGATCACCGCCGACCAGGCGGCGCAGGCGAAGAAGGTCAAGCTCGGCCGCGACACGAAGCGGCCCGGCAACGGCTGCGTGTCGGTGGCGAAGAACAACTGGGGCTTCTTCTGCGACTACTTCTCCCGCTGGTGGCTGAGCCAGGAGGCGTTCGGCGCCAACTCCTACGAGCGGGAGCGGCAGCTCAAGACCGGCGGTTACCGGGTCGTGACCTCGCTCGACCTCAAGGCGCAGGCCTCGGCGCGCACCGAGATCCTCGACGTCACCAGTGACAACAGCAAGAATGCGCTGCTGATCGCCGCGGTGCAGCCGGGCACCGGCCAGGTGCAGGCGCTCGCCGCCAACCGGAAGTACAAACTGGACGACCCGTCCGACCCGAAGAACCCGCTGAGCTCCAACCCCGAGCTGGCGGACCAGGGCGTGCGGGCGACCTATCCCTACACGACCAACCCGATCATCACCGGCGGCACCGGCCTGCCCGGCTACCAGGCGGGCTCGGTCTTCAAGATGTTCACCATGGTGGCCGCCCTGGAGAAGGGCATGGGGCTCGACCACTCGATCACGGCCGGCTCGACGTACAAGTCGATCTACCCGATCTCGCCGAGCTCCGACGCGGCCTGCCCCGGCACGTCGTACTGGTGCCCGAGCAACGCGTCGGCCAAGGAGGCGGGCACGTTCAACATGTGGACGGGCTTCGGCAAGTCGGTCAACACGTACTTCGTGCCGCTCGAGGAGCAGGCCGGCGCCGAGAACGTCGTCGACGTGGCCAAGCGCTTCGGCATCCAGTTCCGCGCCAAGTCCGACGCCGACCTGGTCGCCACGAAGGAGTCGGCGCACCTGTTCGGCGCCTTCACGCTGGGCGTGACGCTGTCCACGCCGCTGGACATCGCGAACGCGTACGCGACGCTCGCCGCCGACGGCATGTACTGCAAGCCGACCCCGGTCAAGTCGATCACCGCGGCCGACGGCTCGAAGGTCGCCGCCGGGCAGCCCAGCTGCACCCGGGCCACCACCAAGGACGTCGCCCGCTCGGCGCTCGACGCGGCGCGCTGCCCGCTGGGCGACCAGGCGCAGCTCGGCAGCTGTGGCGGCGCCACCGCGCCGCAGGTGCGTGACGTCGTCGGGCACCCCGTCTTCGGCAAGACCGGCACCACCGACGGCGACAAGACCGCCTCGCTGGTCGTCGGCACCAAGGACACGGTCATGGCCGGTTACCTGGTGAACCCGGACTACAGCAACCACAGCGACCGGATGGACCACGATGTCGTCAACCCGGCGGTGTACCGGACGGTGGCCGACTACATGAAGGACAAGCCGGAGGAGGAGTTCAAGAAACCCGGCGAGTGACCTCCGGAAGTTTCGGACGGCGGCGCCGGTGACCTGCATGGTCACCGGCGCCGCTTTTCTGTCTTGCGCCGTGGCGACCGGACGGGAGAGACTGCGGGCACCGTCCGGAAGATGTCCGGAACTTTCGGTGGGGAGTGTCATGACCGCAGTGCAGCCGGCGCCCGTGTGGGCCGATCCGGACCGTTCGAGCGCCGAGCGGGCCGACGCGCTCCTCGCCGTGATGACCCTCGAGGAGAAGCTCGCCCAGCTGGGCAGCGCCTGGCCCGGCTTCGCCACGGAGAGCACCGGCGAGGTGGCGCCCATGCAGGAGGTCTTCGCCGCGGGCAACCGGCCCCTGGCGGAGCTCGCCGAGCACGGCCTCGGCCACGTGACCCGGCCCTTCGGCACCAACCCGATCAGCGCCGCCGACGGCCGCAAGCGGGTGGCCGAGCTGCAGGCCGTCGTCATGGCCGGCAACCGCTTCGGCATCCCGGCGATCATGCACGAGGAGTGCCTGACCGGCTTCACCACGCTCGGCGCCGCGGTCTATCCGACGGCGCTGGCCTGGGCCGCCACGTTCGACCCGGCGCTGGTCGAGCGGATGGCCGCCGCGATCGCCGCCGACCTGCGCGCCGTCGGCGTCCACCAGGGCCTGTCGCCGGTCCTCGACGTGGTGCGCGACTACCGGTGGGGGCGGGTCGAGGAGACGCTGGGCGAGGACCCGTACCTGGTGGCGATGCTCGGGGCCGCGTACGTGCGGGGGCTGGAGACCCACGGCATCGTCGCGACCCTCAAGCACTTCGCCGGCTACTCCGCCTCCCGCGCGGCGCGCAACCACGCGCCGGTCCCCATGGGCCCCCGCGAGCTGCGCGAGATCATCCTGCCGCCCTTCGAGACCGCGATCCGCTCCGGCGGTGCCCGGTCGGTCATGCAGTCGTACGCGGAGGTCGACGGCGTCCCGGCGGCCGCCGACACCGACCTGCTCACCGGCATCCTGCGCGACGAGTGGGGCTTCACCGGCGTGGTCGTCTCCGACTACTGGGGCGTGCCCTTCCTGCACACCATGCACCGGGTGGCGGGCGACTTCACCGAGGCGGGCGCGCTGGCCCTGACCGCCGGCGTCGACGTCGAGCTGCCGCACACCGCCGGCTTCGGCCCGGACGTGCTCACCCTCGTCGACCCCGCCCTCGTCGACCGCGCCGCCCGCCGCGTCCTCATCCAGAAGGCCGACCAGGGCCTGCTCGACCCGGACTACGCCGTCCCCGGCGGCCCCGTGCCGGACCTCGACGCGCCGCACCACCGCGCCCTGGCCCGCGACCTCGCCGAGCGCTCGATCATCCTGCTCGCCAACGACGCCGGCACGCTGCCGCTGACCCTCGGCGCCGCGCCGCGCCGGATCGCCGTGGTGGGCCCGTGCGCCGACGACGCGCAGGCGTTCATGGGCTGCTACTCGTACCCCAACCACGTCCTCGGCGACTACCCCCAGTACGGCATCGGCGTCGAGGCGGACTCCCTGTGGGCGGCGCTGCGCGCGGAGCTGCCCGACGACTCGTTCGTGCTGGAGGCCGGGTGCCCGGTGCGCGACGAGGACCGTACGGGCATCGAGGCCGCCGTGGCCGCCGCGCGGGACGCGGACGTCTGCGTCGCGGTGGTCGGCGACCGGGCCGGCCTCTTCGGCCGCGGCACCTCGGGCGAGGGCTGCGACGTCCCCGACCTGACCCTGCCCGGCGTCCAGGCCGAGCTGGTGACGGCCCTGCTGGCCACGGGTACGCCGGTCGTCCTCGTCGTGGTCTCCGGCCGCCCCTACGCGCTGGGCGACTTCACCGGGGCCGCCGCGATCGTGCAGGCCTTCATGCCGGGGGAGGAGGGCGGCCCGGCGCTCGCGGGCGTGCTCAGCGGCCGCGTCAACCCCAGCGGCAAGCTCCCGGTCCAGGTGCCGCGGCTGGCGGGCGGGCAGCCGGGCACGTACCTCCAGCCGCCGCTCGGCACGTGGAGCGAGGGCGTCAGCAACCTGGACCCCCGCCCGCTCTTCGGCTTCGGCCACGGCCTGTCCTACACCCGCTTCGAGTACGCCGACCTGGGCCTGAGCGCCACGGAACTGGCCACGGACGGCACCGTCGACGTGTCCCTCGTGGTCCGCAACACCGGCCCCCGCGACGGCGCCGAGATCGTCCAGCTGTACGTCCACGACGTCCAGGCCTCGGTGACCCGCCCGCTGCGCCAGCTCGCCGGCTTCGCCCGGGTGCCCCTCGCCGCCGGCGCCACCGCCCGGGTCACCTTCACCCTGCACGCCGACCGCACGTCCTTCATCGGCCGCGACCTGCGGCGCGTCGTCGAGCCGGGCGCCCTCGCGCTGTTCGCCGGGCCGTCGGTGACCGACCTGCCCCTCTCCGCCACCGTGACCCTCACCGGAGACCGGCGCGTCGTGGGCCCGCACCGGGTCCTCGACACGCCGGTCACGATCACGCCGGCGCAGTGAGCCCGGCGCTTCGGTCTGCTACCAGAAACGGCGCTTCTTGTAGTGCCCGTGGTAGCGGTAGTGGCCGTGATAGCCGCCGCGCTGCCGGTAGTGCCCGTGGAACCCGCCGCCCCGCTGCCGGTAGTGGCCGTGATAGCCGTGCTGGTAGGGGCCGGCGGGGCCGCCCTGCCAGCCGGGGTGCCCGTACTGCCCGTAGTGGTGCTGGCGTCCGAGGCGGTGATTGACCTCGCGCAGCATGCCGTTGACCACCGGGTTGTGCCCGTGGTGGGCCTTGCGCTCCAGCTTCGAGGCCACCATGCCAAGCACGAACCGCTTGAAGAAGCCGCTCACCGTTCCCTCTCCCTCGGTCTAGCCGTCCATCACCCAAGGTAACCCCGGCTGTCGAGCCCACCCTGAAACCGGCCTGGCACTTTCCTGAGAGCCCTACGCTGAGGCGGTGCTCATAGCCGCCGTGGTCGTCGCCGCCGTCGTCCTGGTGACCGATCTCGTCCTCGTCGTCCGCCGTGGCGGCGGCGAGGACCTGGTCGGCGCCCAGATGACCAGGGCCGCCACGCCCACGACGCGCGCACAGCCGCTGGTTCTGGAGGACGACCTCCGCCGGCAGGTCGCCGAGCTGGCCCTCCGCGGCCACCGCCTCCAGGCCATCGAACTCCTCCGCGCCGCCACCGGCTGCCCGATGACCGAAGCCAAAGCCGTCGTGGACAGCATCCCGCGCGGCGACTCCTACGCCCCGGCGGAGACCGTCCTCGCCGCCAACCGGGTCTTCGACGAGGTCCGCGAGCTGATCCGCCAGGACCGCCGCCCCGAAGCCGTCCTCCACCTGCACCAGGCCGCGGGCCTGACCCTCGCCGAGGCCGAAGCGGCGGTCCGCCGCCTGAGGTCTCGCTAGCCGGAGAGGTTTCCCGTGGCGGTGCGAGCCAGCCGGAGCACGTCCTCGGGCGGAGCGAAGCCTCGCGGCGGAGTCACAGTGATGTTACGGTGAGGACGCGGGTCCCGCGCAGGACGATGACCCAGCCGGGTAGCTGGCGAGCCTGGTCGCCGAGCCCCGGAATCAGGCTGGGCGTCTGCAGAGGCGCAACTCCCTCGTTGGCATTGCGCACGACCGACTCGAACATGATGGACGCGTCAGCGCTGGTCCGGGTCGTGAGCACCTCGATCTGCACCTGCGGTCCCAGCGTGCACCGGTCGTCCTCGTAGGGCACGCCCTCGACACCCATGATCCGGTCGATGTGACCCGAAGGCGCGGCCCAGGAACCTCCGGCCGCCTCCACGTCCTTCCTGGTCACCAGATGGCACGAAGGAGTCGGTCCGGTCGCCTCCGGATGACCGACGGAGACCGAGGGGCTCGCCGCTACCACTGCGCCGGAGGTCTCGGCCGCTGCGGGAGCACGAGACGAGGAATCGGTGCAGCCCGCCAAGCTGAGCATGGCGGCGCACGGAAGAAGCCATCCTCGCCAGGCGTCGTGGCCTGAGGTCACGGGAGTTCCTCCCATTTTCCGTTGCGGAACTCGACCCGGACGGAGCCGATGCCGGCGGTCGTCTCGAAGGGTTTCTGCGACGGATGGTCCGCGCCCGAACCGATCGAGTGGCCCTCCGGGCCGATGGTCAGCTTGTGGTCGGTCTTGTCGTCGATCGTCAGCTCGAGGCGCCATCTCAGCCAGGACCGGCTGAGGTGGGCCGAGATGAGGAAGGTCTCCGTGGTGTGCGGGGCGATGCGGACGTTCATCGTGGTGGGCGGCTTCGCCTCGGCTTCCAGGAAGAAGACTTGGAGGCTGTCGAGGTCGACATCGATCACGTGGGGCGGCTCGTTACCGCCTCGCCCCGGGCAGGTGATCAACGTTCCGGCGAGAGGCTGGGAGCTTGCCTTGTCGACGTGTACCTCCGCACCTGTGACCCGTACGGGATGGTCATGGGCGGTCAGGGACAGGAGCGCGAGGGTGCTGTCGGCGTCGACGCCGTTGACCGGCTCACCATGCGCCCAGTCGTGACGTCCGACGCAGGAATTGGCGTCGAGCGGCGGATCCGGGAGAGCGTCCGGCGCCAGCCCGGTGACATACGAACCGCCGGGCCGGGCGAAGGCCTCGCTGAGGATCAAGGTGTCAGGATCGGCATTGAGATCGACCTCATAGGTCGGCTCGGCGGGGCGCGGCGTCACGAGATGCCGATAGGCGGTGAACCCGGTGCCCGTCAATACGACAATGGCAAGCGCGGTGAGGAGTACGGGCCCGGAGCGGCTCCGCCTCGTGGATCCCGCTGCCTCCGGCCGCGCGCGGGGAGGCCCTTCCGGCGCAGGGGTTGCGCGGGGCGCCTGCCGCTGCTCCGTCGGCGTGATGTGGTGACATTTCCCGGCGGTCACGGGCTGCTCACCTCGATCGGAGCTGCGGAGAACTATCTCCGGACGCTGTTAGCCGAATACGAGTCCTTCTTGCCGACCGCGAAGCCGGGCAAGGAAGTCAAGCTGGCAGAGCTGCCGGTGCTCGCCGATCTGGTCGGTCCGTACGACGAGTCCGTCGGCTTCCGTCTGACGTTCGTCCATCCCGTCCAGCAGGCGATGCTGGACCTTCGGAAGCTTGTGCTGACGCGCGAAGACCGTTGATGGCGGAATTGCCGTCAGGCGGGACGGTACTCGACCTCGGGGCGGCCCGGGGCGCCGTAGCGGGAGTGCCGGGCCACCCGCCCGGCGTCGGCCAGGTGCTCCAGATAGCGGCGGGCGGTGACGCGGGAGGTGCCGATGCGGGCGCCCAGCTCCGCGGCGGACAGGCCGGTGTTCGGGGCGAGGCCGCGCAGGGCGGTCAGGACCAGGTCGAGGGTGTGGGCGTCGAGGCCCTTCGGCAGGGAGACGTGGGCCGGGCCGCGCAGCGTGGCGAAGGCGCGGTCGATCTCGTGCTGGGCGGCCACCTCGCCGGTGCCGGGCAGCTGGGCCCGGTAGCGCGCGTAACTGTCCAGCTTGTCCTTGAAGGCCGCGAACGTGAACGGCTTGAGCAGGTAGTGCGTCACCCCGAGGGCCACGGCCTGGCGTACGGTCGCCACGTCGCGGGCCGACGACACCGCCAGCACGTCGGTGTGGCTGCCGGCGGCCCGCAGCGCCCGGGCGATCTCGAGGCCGTGCTTGTCGGGGAGGTGGAGGTCGAGGAGGACGAGGTCGACGTCGCCGGCCCGCAGGAAGGTCATCGCTTCCCGGGCGGTGTGCGCCACGCCGACGACGGTGAAGTCGTCGAGCTTCTCCGTGTACGCGCGGTGGGCCTCGGCGATCAGTGGTTCGTCCTCGACGACGAGCACCCGGATCTCCGTCATGAGACCGGCAGCCTGACGGTCAGGGTGGCGCCCCGCTGGTCGCCGCCCGTGGCGATCGCGTAGCTCCCGCCGTACCTGTCGGCGACCTGCCGGACCAGCGACAGGCCGACGCCGCGTCCCGGACCCTGCTTGGTCGACCAGCCGCGGCGGAAGGCCGCGTCGGCCTGGTCCGCCGGGATGCCGGGGCCGGTGTCGCTCACCCGGACCAGCACCTCGCGCTCGTCCTGGCGGACCAGCACCCGCACCCGGCGCGGCGGTTCGGCGAGGGCGACCGCCTCGAGGGCGTTGTCGACCAGGTTGCCGACGACGGTGAGCAGGTCGCGGGTGGGGACGCGCTCGCTGTCCAGCCGGGAGTCGGGCTCGACGGTGAGCTCGACGCCGCGCTCGCCCGCCTGCGCCGACTTGCCGAGCAGCAGGGCGGCCAGGGCGGGCTCCTCGACCGCGCCGACGACCTGGTCGGTGAGCTGCTGCGCCAGCGCCAGCTCGGCGGTGGCCAGGGCGATCGCCTCCTCCGTACGCCCCAGCTCCACCATGGTCAGCACCGTGTGCAGCCGGTTGGCGGCCTCGTGCGCCTGGGCCTGCAGGGCGGCCGTGAGCCCGCGCACCGACTCCAGCTCGCCGGTCAGCTCGCGCAGCTCGGTGTGGTCCCGCAGGGTCAGGACCGTGCCCAGGCTGCGGCCCTCGAAGCGGGTCTCGCTCTGGCTCGCCACGAGCACCCGGTCGCCGGCCAGCACCGGCTCGTCGACGGTGGTACGGCGCGAGGCGATCAGGTCGGCGGCCTCGGCGGGCAGGTCCAGCTTCCCCTCCGGTACGCCCAGCAGCCGCCGCCCCTCGTCGTTGATCAGCGCCACCTGCCCGTCGCGGTCGACGACCACGAGACCCTCGCGCACGCTGTGCAGGACGGCGTCGTAGTACTCGTACATGCGGGTCATCTCGGCCGGGCCCAGCCCGTGCGTCAGCCGCCGGAGCCGGCGGCTGAGCAGCCAGGCGCCCAGGCCCGCGAGCAGCAGCGCGACGCCGGTGGCCACGGCGACCGCGGGCACCTGGCGCAGCAGGCTGCGGTTGATGGTGTCGGTCGTGATGCCCACCGAGACGAGACCGATGATCCCGTCGTCGCCGCGTACCGGCACCACGGTGCGCCAGGAGTCGCCGAGGCTGCCTTCGTACTCCTCGATCACCGTGCCGCCGGCGAGCGCCGCGCCGACCGTACCGGCGAAGGGTTTGCCGATGAGGGACACCGTCGTGTGCGTGTAGCGGGTGCGGTCGGGGGCCATGACGACGATGAAGTCGGTGCCGGTCGCCTTGCGGGTCGCCTCGGTGTAGGGCTGCAGCAGGGCCGTCGGGTCGGGGCTGCGCAGCGCGCCGGCGACGAACGGGGAGCGGGCGATCGCCTCGGCCACCCCGGTCACCTCCTCCACCGCCGCGTTGCGGGCGTCGCGGCGGGCCAGCAGCACGGCGCCGGCCGTCCCGGCGGCCACCAGCAGCGTCACGATCAGCACCTGCAGGGCGAACAGCTGCCCCGCGATGCTCCAGCGTCGCCTCATCGGACTCCCGTGTCTCGCCGCTCTTCGTTACGCCGCGAACTTCGCGGCGTTTCCGATCGATGAACAGAATGAACGCAAGCGTGCCTCGTAGTGAGACCCAGACCACAGTCTGCGGCATGGCATACCAGACCACCGCTCCGGCCAGGCGGGACCGCACGCACTTCCTCTATCTGGCGGTGATCGCTGCCGTCCTGCTCGGCATCGCCGTCGGCTTCATAGTCCCGGACTTCGCCGTCGAGCTGAAGCCGATCGGCACCGGCTTCGTCAACCTGATCAAGATGATGATCAGCCCGGTCATCTTCTGCACGATCGTGCTCGGCGTCGGATCCGTGCGGCAGGCCGCCAAGGTCGGCAAGGTCGGCGGTCTCGCGCTCGGCTACTTCCTGCTCATGTCGACCGTGGCGCTGGCGATCGGCCTGGTCGTCGGCAACATCATCCACCCCGGCTCCGGCCTGCACCTGAGCCCCGAGGCCGCCGCGGCGGGCCAGAAGGCGGTCGGCGACAGCGGCGGCGAGGGCACGGCCGACTTCCTGCTCGGCATCATCCCCACCACCCTGGTGTCCGCGCTGACCGAGGGCTCGGTGCTGCAGACCCTGCTCGTGGCGCTGCTCGTCGGCTTCGCCATCCAGAGCATGGGCGAGCGGGGCGAGCCGATCCTGCGCGCCGTCGGCCTGTTCCAGCGGCTCGTCTTCAAGGTCCTCTCCATGATCATGTGGCTGGCCCCGATCGGTGCCTTCGGCGCCATCGCGGCGGTGGTCGGCGAGACCGGCGTGGACGCCCTCAAGAGCCTCGCCGCGATCATGCTCGGCTTCTACCTCACCTGCGCGATCTTCGTCTTCGTGATCCTCGGCGCGCTGCTCTGGCTGATCGCCCGGATCAACATCTTCGCGCTGCTCAAGTATCTCGGCCGCGAGTTCCTGCTGATCCTGTCGACCTCGTCGTCGGAGTCGGCGCTGCCCCGCCTGATCGCCAAGATGGAACACTTCGGCGTGAGCAAGCCCGTGGTCGGCATCACCGTGCCGACGGGCTACAGCTTCAACCTCGACGGTACGGCCATCTACCTCACCATGGCGTCGCTGTTCATCGCCCAGGCCCTGGACGACCCGCTGTCGGTCGGCGAGCAGATCTCCCTGCTGCTCTTCATGATCATCGCGTCGAAGGGCGCCGCGGGCGTCACGGGCGCCGGCCTCGCCACCCTCGCCGGCGGCCTGCAGAGCCACCGCCCCGAGCTCCTCGACGGCGTCGGCCTCATCGTCGGCATCGACCGCTTCATGTCCGAGGCCCGCGCCCTCACCAACTTCGCGGGCAACGCGGTCGCCACGGTCCTGATCGGCACCTGGACCGGCGAGTTCGACCGCGACCAGGCGCAGCGCGTCATGGGCGGCGGCGACCCCTTCGACGAGTCCACCATGAACCCCGACGCCCACGGCGGCGACCCGATCCCCCCGAAGGTCGAAGCCGCAGCTCCGTCCGCGTCTTCCGCGCCGGCCTCGCCCTCCGCGCCGTCGGCGCTGTCCTCGCCGTCCTCGCCGTCCTCGCCGGAGAAGCCGCCGGCCGCTTCCTGAGCGTCACCCCCGCCGCGCGGGCCCCTCGGGCGCGGCAGCAGGCCCTGGGCGACCTCGCCCGGGGCCTGCCCTCATCAGCCGCTGTTCCTGCCGGTCAGCCACACCGACGCCTTCGCCCCGATGACGGCCCCGAGCAACAGCCCGGCGACGAACAGCGTCTGCTCGTTCAACAGGCCCACCAGGAACCGCGCGGTGGCATCGTCGATGGTGACCACGAAATAGCTGTCCGGCTGAGCCGTGCCCACCTCCCACAGCACCGACCGCGGTTTCGGGCGGCCGTCGGGGTCGGGGGCCGCCTCGGCGATCCGCTCCCGGTCGGCGTCGAACTCGACACCCAGCGTGCGGAGCGAGGCATCCACCTCGGCGATGTCCAGACTGTAGGCGTGGGCGCCGTCGAACGCCGGATGGCTCTTCGTGTACGCCATGCGCAGCTTGCGCCGCCCGATGCCGGCGTCGATCAGCGCGTCGTCCGGGCGCCAGAGGAAGTCGACGCCGAAGAACAGCGAGGTGTCGATGGCGGGAACGGTCAGCACGGTCGCGACCGACTCGGCGCCACCCGCGCGTACCACCTCGGTGGACATGGTGACTTGCGGATCCGTCTCCTCGAGCAGGGTGACGTCGCTGGTCCCCCCGGGCGTGACGAGCACGATCCGCGCCGGATCGGTGCCCGCCTGGCGGCCGGTGAGGGTGCCGAGGAGCTTGCCGACCAGCAGCTCCGGGTCCGAGCTGTCGTACTGGAGAAGCAGGCTGTTGGGACAGGAGGTCGAGCACGACAGCTCCTCGAAGGAGCCCTCGTCCATGCCGACGCTGAAGAACTGGCCGGCGGAAGTCGCGTCGCCGGAGTCGACGGGGTCGACGTCGAGCGGGCGGTCGAGATAGCGCAGGGCGATGCCCGCGACGAAGAGCACCACCCCCAGGAACGCCAGGACGACGATGTGCCTCGGCCGGTGATCCCCGCTCGGCCTCGCCATGGCATGTCCCCCTCGCTCAGCTCCGCCTTCCCTCGACTTGCCTCGCCGCAGGAGGGTCGCTCGCCGGCGCCGCGAGTCATGCCGGCGCCGCGAGTCATGCCGTCGCCGCGAGTCATGCCGCGTCGCCGCGCCGAAGGCACGAGGATAGGTCCGCCCGCACCGGGTCCGACAGCGCTGCGGTGGCCGATCCCCCCAACTGATGAAGATCCTCCCCGCGGCCCTACGCCATGGTGTAGACGACCACGCGCAGGTCGCCGGGGGTGAGCGTCAGGACGTCCAGGTCCAGGTCGAGGTGGCCGTGGACCGGGCTCGGCACGCGCAGCCGGTCCGCGTGGCCGCCCTCGGCCGGCGGGGCGTCCCACAGCCGGCCGAAGTCGGGGCTCCGGGCGTGCAGGTCGGCGATCATCGACGCCAGCTCGGTGTCGGCCGGGTAGCGCCGGGCCGTGTCGCGCAGCTCGGCCACGACGGTCGCCCGGAAGCCCGCCAGTCGCTCGGGCGCCCGGAACACCGAGGGGCCGGCCTCCGTGAACGCGCGCCACACCACGTTGCGCTCTCGCCCCGGCGTCTCCGGCACGGTGCAGACGTCGGTGTGCCAGAGCTTGTTCGCGTCCAGCACCGTCCAGCTCGCGTCGCAGACGCACACCGCGACCTCGGTCAGCCGGTCCAGCATCCGCCGGGCCGTCTCGGTGACCTCGTGCGGCACCAGGCCGTCCGGCTCGGGAGAGGCGGCGAAGCCGGCCAGCGCCCGCAGCCGATCGTGCTCGCCCGGGGACAGCCGCAGCGCCCGGGCGAGCGCGTCGACCACCCCCGGCGACGGCCGGCGGCGGCCCTGCTCGAGGCGCTTCAGGTGCTCCTCGGAGACGCCCACCAGGCCGGCGAGCTCGTCCCGGCGCAGGCCGGGCACGCGACGGACGGCGAGCGACGACGCCGGGATCCCGGCCGCCGCCGGGGTGAGCCGCTGCCGCAGGGACCGCACCGCGCTCCCGAAGTCGTCGTCCCTCCGCACCGCCCCATGATGTCAGTCGCGGGCCAGCCGGGGCCCGCCCGGCACCGCGGCGTCCGCCGCGTCGACCGGCTCCATGTAGAACCGCGACCGCCGGATCGACCCCTCACGCACGGTGATGACGATGACCCCCTTGAGGTCCTGCCCGGCCGCCCGCGTGTAGTGCCACTCACCCCACGTCTCGTCGCCCACCTCGACCGCGTTCGTCATCGCGATCGTGATGTCCGGCGACGTCGCGAAGATCATCTCCCAGTTCCGCCGGACCTGCTCCGGCCCGTGCACGTCCCGGGCCGGATGCGCCGGCCACTCACCCACGAAGTCCGCGCCGAAACAAGAGGCCACGGCGTCGAGGTCACGGCCGTTCAAGGCGCCGATCAGGCGCTCCACCACAGGATTGCTCATGACGCCCGACGCTAGTCACGAAGCCGCCGCCCCGCCTGGTCCAGGATGTACCACCTGCGAGCCGGGGCGCCCCGCACGGCGCGGGATCAGGCTCAGCACGGGAGCGGACCGGGGCTGGGACGGAGAAGAAGCCGGGCGACACGCCCGGCTTCTTCCCGCGCCCAGCCCCTCAGCCAGGCACCCCTCACCACAAGGGTCTGTGTCCTGCCCTACTTGCCGAAGCCGGCCGTCAGGCCGCTCAGCAGCTGCCGCCGCCCGAGGGCGTAGAGCACCACGATCGGCAGCGTCGTCAGCACCACCGACGCGGCGATCGCCGGGACGTTGATGCTGTACTGGCCCTGGAAGGCCGCCAGGGCCAGCGGGAGCGTCCGCTGGTCCGGGCTCTGGGTGAGGATCAGGGGCAGCAGGAAGCCGTTCCAGGTGAGCAGGCCCTGATAGATCGTCACGGTGACCAGGGCGGGCCGGGTCAGCGGGAAGACCAGGCGCCAGAGGGTGCCCCATTCGGTGGCGCCGTCCATGCGCATGCTCTCGAAGAGCTCGCGGGGGACGTCGCGGATGAAGTTCGCCAGCACCAGGACGCTCAGCGGGATGGCGAAGGCGATGCTGGGCAGGATGATCGCGAGCAGGGTGTCGTACAGCTGCAGGCGGATGATGATCAGGTAGACCGGGATGATCACCGCCTGCAGGGGGATGGCCAGGCCCATCAGGAGCAGCGAGTTGACGCCGCGCAGGAAGCGCTGCCCCGAGCCGCGGACGACGGCGTAGGCGGCCATGAAGCTGATGAGCACGGCCGGGACCACGGCGCCCACGACGACGATCACGCTGTTGACGAAGTAGCGCGGGAAGTCGGACTCCAGCACCATCCGGTAGTTGTCCAGGGTGGGCTCGCTCGAGGGCGCGAGCGGGTTCTGGACGAAGTAGTTGCTCTGGGTCTTGAAGCTGGTGACGACGATCCAGTAGATCGGCACCAGCACGATGACCAGCCAGA
Source organism: Actinoplanes oryzae (assembly GCF_030757795.1). Classification (GTDB taxonomy): domain Bacteria; phylum Actinomycetota; class Actinomycetes; order Mycobacteriales; family Micromonosporaceae; genus Actinoplanes. The sequence continues at coordinate 73,382 of NZ_JAUQWH010000005.1, read as the reverse complement.
TCAGGCTGCTCACGCCGGCGGGCCAGTTGCCGGGCCGCCAGCGGCGGGCACTCCGCGCCGGCGGGGGCGACTCGACGCGGGTGGGACGGCCGGTGGTCATGGTCGCCACCTCAGGCTCCTTCCAGCTGGCTGTCGTCGGCCTTGCCGCCGAGCCGGCGCAGCAGCAGCGCCAGGGCGAGTCCGACGAGGACCAGGATGACCGCGATGGCGCTGGCCGGGCCCATGAGGCTGGCCTTGAAGCCGCGCTGGTACATGTCGAGGGCCAGGGCCCGGGTCGCGTCGCTCGGGCCGCCGGCGGTCAGCACGTAGATGAGATCGAAGAAGGTCAGCGACCCCACCACCATCAGCGTCGACGAGGTGATGATCGTGTACTTGAGCTGGGGCAGCGTGATCCGGAAGAACTGCCGGACCGTGCCCGCGCCGTCCAGCTGCGCGGCCTCGTACAGGGACACGGGGATCTGCCGCACCCCGCCCTGGTAGATCAGCGAGTGGAACGGGATGAACTGCCAGGACACCACGAAGACGACCACGCCCAGCGCCAGGTTGCCCCGGCCCAGCCAGTCCTGGGTCAGCAGGGACGAGCCCAGGCCCGGCCCGAGGCCGAAGTTCGGGTCGAGCAGCGCCTTGTACGTGATGGCGAGCGCGGCGGAGCTCAGCAGCAGCGGCAGGAAGTAGAGCACCGCCAGCACCTCGCGGTAGCGCTGCCGCCCCGCGAGGAACGTGCCGATGAGCAGGCTCAGCGGCGTCTGGAAGAGCCACGACAGCGCCATGATCAGGAAGGTGACCCAGAGGGCGTGCAGCAGGCCCGGGTCGCCGAGCACGGCCCGCCAGCTGGTGAGGCCGGACGGGTGGATGTCGCCGAGGCCGTCCCAGGTGGTGAAGCTCAGCGCGACGACGCCGAGCAGCGGCACGACCCCGAAGGCGAGGAACATGAGCAGGGCCGGCACCGCCATCCAGGCGACCGGCCCGCTCCGCCCGCCGTTGACGGTGGTCTTTGTCTCCCGTACGGCGGGCGGCGCGAGGGTCGTCATTTGCCGATGACCGCGTTCATGTTGGTGATGAACTGGTCGGGGGAGATGCTGACCTGGAACAGCTTGGCGATGTTGTCCAGCAGCGCCTCGGCGGCCGTCGGGCTCAGCGCCTGGTCCCACGACTGCGCGAAGGTCTTGGCGTTGGCCGACGTGTCGTAGATGAACTTGAGGAACTCGGCGTCCTTGGAGCCGGCGAAGGACGCGTCGGCGCCCTTGACGATCGGCACCTGGCCGGCGTCGACCCAGCCCTTGACCTCGGTGTCGTCGAGCACGCCGTTCGCGAAGAACTTCTTGGCCAGCTCCTTCTGCTCGGGCGTGGCCTTCGACGAGATCGAGTAGTACTGCCCCGGGTTGCCGACGGTGTCGCTCGGGTCGCCCTTGCCGCCCTCGACCGGCGGGAAGTTCATCCAGCCCAGCTTGCCGTCCTTGACGAAGCTGCCGCCGTCGTTCTGCATGCTGCCGTACGTCCACGCGCCGTGCACCATCATCGCGGCCTTGCCGGTGTAGAGCAGCGCCTGGTCGGCGTTGGAGTCGGCGGTGATCGACGAGAAGCCCTTGATGAAGCCGTTGGCGTTGATCAGCTTCTGCATCTCGGTGAGCGCCTGCTTGGCCGCGGGGTTCGACCACGCGTCCTTCTCGCCCTCGAAGACGGCCTGGAAGACCTCGCTGCCGCCGATGCGGTCGAAGAGGAACTCGAGCCACATCATGTTCGTCCAGCGGGACTGCCCGCCGAGCGAGAACGGCGCGATCTTCTTCGAGTTGAAGAGGGTCACCAGGTTCATGATGTCGCCCCAGGACTGCGGGGGCGTGGCGCCGGCCTTGTCGAAGACCTCCTTGTTGTAGAAGAGGACGATCGGCGCCACCGTCTCGGCCGGCATCGCGTAGATCTTGTTGTTGATCGTGGCCGGGCCGAAGGAGGTCGGGAAGAGCCGGTCCTTGACGGCGGCGTTCTGGCCGAACCAGTCGGTGAGGTCCTCGACCTGACCGGCGTCCACGTAGCTCTTGAGGCCGCCGCCGCCCCAGCCCCAGATGATGGTCGGCGCCTGGCCCGCGCCGATCGCGGTCTTGATCTTGTCCTTGTACGCGTCGTTCTGCACCGCGTTCGGCGTGATCTTGCCGCCGTTGTCGCCCTTGTTGAACCGTTCGACGGCGCCGCCGCGGATGGTCTCGCCGGGGGCGCCGCTGAGGAACCAGTAGGTGGCGTTGGCGCCACCGTCCGAGGTGGTGCCGGGGCCGGAGCTGCCACAGGCGGCCAGGGCCGCCGCGGCACCCGTGCCGGCGGTGAGGGTGAGGAACGAGCGCCGGGACATCGGTATGCGTGTCACGAGAGTCTCCATACGAAGGGCGGCACGGCCGCTGGCGGACGGTCTCCGGAAGTTCCGAAAGAAGCCCGTAAGTTATCGGGAGGTTTCGTTAACGTAGGGTTTCGCCAGAGGTGTGTCAAGAGTCTCAAGGGCGGTTGTGCGCGGCTGCTGAAACGCCATCCCGGTACGTTTGGGAACGCTCCCACGCGAACCCGCTCATCCTGCGGTTCCGTACCCCGGGAGATCGACAACCGCACTCCGAAACTTCCGACCGCAACGGACGCCCACCCGTCATGCCGTGGTCGCCATGTGGACACGCGGCGGCCGGACACGATCTATTGGATCGGCATCGGTCTATCTCTTCTCGAGTGGGAGACACGCATGTCCGTACGGAGGATCGCGGTGGCCCTGGCCGTCGCCCTCGGCTGCACCGGCCTCGCCCTGCCGGCCCCGGCCCACGCCGCGGTGAGCCGGTCGCAGCTCGCCCTGCGCTGGGCGCCCATCCACTACCAGGACGTCGACGCCACCGGCAGCCACGCGCTCGGCGGCAGGAGCGACTACCTCACCAAGGTCGACTTCGACGGCGACCTGACCGGCCGGAACAACTGGGACAACGCGGCCACCGCCGGTGCGAGCTTCGGCGCGGCGGCCTACTACTCGGTCGTCGAGACGAGCAGCCACTGGTACATCACGTACTTCTTCTTCCACCCGCGCGACTGGGTCGACCACCCGTTCTTCGAGACCGAGCACGAGAACGACGGCGAGGGCCTGCTGCTGGCGATCGAGCGCGACGGCAGCGACTACGGTGTGCTGCGGTCGGCGGTCACCGTGGCGCACAGCGACTTCTACTCGTACGCCCCGGCGGGCAGCACCTGGACCAACGGCGGCGAGACGATCGACGGCACCCTGCAGCTGCAGTCCTCCCCGCACGACTCCTTCCAGCACCCCGTCACCGCCCAGGAGGCGCAGGGTCACGGGCTGAAGGCCTACCCGCAGTACACGATCAACGGCGACGGGCTGGTCTACTACCCGTCGACCACGAGCGAGACGCCGGGCAGCACCAACGACCGGGACGTGCAGTACCAGCTGATCGACATCTTCGCGACCGGCGGCCTGTGGGCGCAGCGCACCAACACGAACCTGTTCGCCTCGCTCGGCACCTTCGCCGGCGACACGTCCGGCGACTGCGGCGTCGGCACCTACTCCTGCGGCACCAACTCCGCCAACGCGCCGTGGGGCTGGGACGACGGCAACGACGTCCCGGCGCGCGGCGAGATCGCGACCGACCCGGCGAAGCTGTCGGCCGCCTACTTCACGGTGCCGGGCACGCTGTCGCGGACGTACACCTACAACCCCTACTCGGCTGCGGCCGCGGCCCTCAAGGAAGCGGCGAAGACCCTCCCGCGCACCATCGACTGACCGGGCGGTCCCGCCCGGGGCGATGCGAAGCGAGCCCGGGCTGACCACTCACGCACGTGGCCCGGTGGGGCTCAGTGCTCTGGACGCGTCAGCGGCCAGCTGAGTCCCGCCGGGCCCTCGGCGTGAGCGACGGTCTGCACCATGCAACCAGCTACGACATCCGCATTTTGATCTTGATCTTCTGCCTCACGAAACGGACGCCGTGCTGTCGCGGACGACCAGGTCGGTGGCGAGCTCGAGACGCGGGGTCTCGATCTCGCCGCCGGCGGCGAGCCGCAGCACCGTGCGCGCGGCCAGCGCACCCATGTCCGCGAGCGGCTGCCGCACGGTCGTCAGCGGCGGCGACGTCCAGCGCGCCTCGGGCAGGTCGTCGAAGCCGACCACACTCACGTCCTCGGGCACCCGCAGGCCCGTGCGGCGCGCGGCCTCGTAGACGCCGAGCGCCATCGTGTCGCTGGAGGCGAAGATGGCCGTCGGGCGGTCGGGGCGCCGGAGCAGGGCCAGCGCGCCCTCGTAGCCGGACTTGTAGTCGAAGTCGCCCTCCACGATCAGGCTCTCGTCGACGAGGGTGCCGAGGGCGGCGCGGAAGCCGGCGAGCCGGGCCTGGCTGCACACCATCTGCATCGAGCCGGTGATGAAGCCGATCCGCCGGTGGCCCAGCGACGTCAGGTGCTGCGAGGCGGCCATCCCGCCGGACCAGTTGGTCGCGCCCACGACCGGGATGTCCGGCGGGGCGCCGCCGGCCGGGTCGACGACGACCACGGGGATGTTGAGACGCTGCAGTTCCCCGTACGCCGCGGTGTTCGGGCTGGAGATGACGAAGATGACGCCGTCGGAGCGCCGGGCGTACAGGTTCTGCAGCCACCGCCGCGTGTCGGCCGAGCGCTTGTGCACCGCGGACAGCACGGTCCCGACCCCGGCGCCGTGCATGACGTCCTCGACGCCGCGGATGAGCTCGACGGCCCACGGGCTGTCCAGGTCGTTGAAGACCAGGTCGATCAGGTTGGCGCGGCCGGTCTGCTGCCGGGAGGTGCGCCGCCGGTAGCCGTGCTGCTTGAGCAGCTTCTCGACCAGCTCACGGGTCTGCGGCGCCACGTCGGCCCGGCCGTTGAGAACGCGGGACACCGTGGGCACGGACACGCCGGCCTCCTCGGCGATCGCGGCGATGGTCACGCGGGCCACGCGTCCTCCTCGGAAGTTTCGGGGACAGTTCCCGGAAGTATTCCACACCGCGCGCGGCTTTCCCCGCCACCCATTAACATCAGCGCATATCAATGTGGAGGTGGCCGGTGCGCCTGCTCAGTGTTCTCCTCTCCGCCGTGCTCGTGCTGACGCCGGCGCCCGCCGCGGAGGGATACGAGGTCGGCGTCGGGATCGGCGACATCACCGGGTCGCCGGCCGAGGTGGGCATGCTCGGGTATGCCGACCCGGCCCAGACCACCGCCGGGCTCGCCTCCCGGCAGTGGGCCCGGGCGTTCCTCGTCCAGGACGCCGGCGGCAGGCGCGTCGCCTTCGTCAGCGCCGAGGTCGACTTCATCACCCAGGCCGTGCACACCGAGGTGCTGCGCCGGCTCGGCCCGCCCTACGACGTGTCCAACCTGGTCCTCACGGCCACGCACACGCACTCCGGGCCGGGCGGCTTCGACGAGCATATCCTCTACAACCTGACGACGCTCGGCTTCGAGGCGCAGACCTTCGAGGCCCTGGTCGCGGGCATCGTCCGGGCGGTCGAGGAGGCCGAGGCCGGGCTCGCGCCGGGCACGGTCAAGATCGCCGAGGGTACGCTCACCGGCGCGAACGTGAACCGCTCACTGCCCGCCTTCGAGGCGAACCCGGCCGCCGACCGCGCGAAGTTCCCGGGGGCCGTCGACACGCGCATGTCCGTGTTGCGGTTCGAGCGGGGTGGCGTACCCGTCGGGCTGCTCAGCTTCTTCGCCACGCACGGCACGTCCATGCGCCCGGACAACCACCTCATCAGCGCCGACAACAAGGGGTACGCGGCCCACGTGGTGGAGTCCCGCCACGACGGCCTGGTCGCCGCCTTCGCGCAGACGAACGCCGGCGACATGTCGCCGAACCTGCGCAACGGCGGCGCGCAGGGCCCGACCGACGACCAGTTCGAGAACACGCGGATCATCGGACAGCTGCAGGCCGACCGGGCCGAGGAACTGTTCGACGGCGCGACCGAGGAGCTGACCGGCCCGATCGACGCGCGCGGCCGGTACGTCGACTTCTCGGACGTCGCCGTCGGCGAGCACCACACGTGCCCCGGCGCGCTCGGGCAGAACTTCACCGCGGGCGCCGAGGACGGCCCCGGCCCGGACATCGTGGACGAGGGCGACCTGACCACCAACCCGCTGCTGCTGGTCGCGGGCATCGTGGTCAACCCGACGCCGCCCGCGGTCCGCGCGTGCCAGGCGCCGAAGGACGTGTTCCTCGGCTCCGGCAGCCAGCACCCGCCGTGGACCCCGCAGATCATGACCCTGCAGCTGCTCCGGATCGGGCAGCTCGCGATCAGTACCGCGCCCGGCGAGTTCACGATCGTGGCCGGGCAGCGGGTACGCGAGGCCGTCGACGCGCAGCTCGCCGGGGTGACGACCCACCAGATCCTGGCCGGCTACGCGAACGCCTACGCGGGCTACGTCACGACCCCCGAGGAGTACGACCGCCAGCACTACGAGGGCGCGGCCACCCACTTCGGGCGGTACACGGGTCCCGCGTACGAGCAGGAGCTGGCCCGGCTGGCGGCGGCCCTGCGCGCGGGGGAGCCGACGCCGAGCACCGCGGGGCCGGCGTCCTACCCGCAGAACCGGATCAGCGTGCGCCCGGGCGTGGTGCTCGACACGCCGCCGCTGGGCAAGTCGTTCGGCAGCGTCCTCGTGGAGCCCGCCGCCTCCTACCGGCCCGGCGCGGCGGTGGAGGTGGCCTTCGTGACGGGACACCCCAACAACAACCTGCACACCGAGGGTACGTACCTCGAGGTGCAACGCCTCGACGGCGACGCCTGGACGACGGTCGCGACGGACTCGGACTGGCAGGCCACGTACGAGTGGAAGCGCGAGTACCTCGGGGTGTCTACGGCCACGATCACGTGGACGGTGCCGGGGGACGCGCGCGCCGGGACGTACCGGATCATGCATCGCGGGGACGCGAAGGGCGTGACCGGGGCGATCAAGCCCTTCACCGGCACCAGCCGGCCCTTCACGATCATCCGATAGGGCGCTTGTTCTGCCCGTTACGGGCATGTCCGGATTTGTGCCGGGACCGTTGAAGCCCTCGTGCGCAAACTGACTTCAGCCCTACGCCGGACGCTGCTGATCGGCACGGCGACCGCCCTGGTGTCCGTGGGCGGCGTCGCGCTGGCCGACATCGTCGCCGGCACGCCGACACCGTCCCCCTCGTTCAACGGTCCCGTCTACGCGATCGCCCACCGCGGCGACGTCGTCTACGTCGGCGGCTCGTTCACCGGCGCCCTCGTCGCCGGCAAGACCGTGGCGCGGCCCCGGCTGGCCGCCTTCGACGCGCGGACCGGCAAGCTGCTCGACTGGAACCCGGGCGCCGACGCGACCGTGCGCGCGCTGGCCGTCGAGGGCGGCACCGTCTACGCCGCGGGCGACTTCGACCGGGTCGCCGGGATGTCCCGCGACGCCGTGGCCGGCCTGGACGCCGCGACCGGCGCACTCACGCCGCTCAAGCACACCGTGCTCGGCCAGCCGAACGCGCTCGCCGTCGGCAACGGCCGGCTCTACGTCGGCGGGCGGCTGACCTCGGTCGACGGTGTCGCCCGGGCGAACGTCGCCGCCTTCGACACCGCCACCGGCGCGCTGTCCTCGTGGGCGCCGACCACGGACGACACCGTCAACGCGCTCGCCACCGCGGGGACCCGCGTCTACCTGGGCGGCAGCTTCCACAAGACCAACGGCGTCAGCTCCACGCTGCGGCTGTCCGCGGTCGACGGGGTCACCGGAGTGCTCGACAAGACCTTCCTGCCCAAGCCGGTCTCGCAGGTGTTCGCGCTGGCGGCCGACGCGAACGGCCTGTACGCGGCGCTCGGCGGGCAGGGCGGGCGCGCGGTCTCGTACACCTTCGGCGGCCAGGCCCGCTGGACCCGCGTCTTCGACGGCGACGCCCAGGCCATCGCCGCCCTCGACGGCACGGTCTACGTCGGCGGCCACTTCGACAAGGCCTGCACGACGACCAACAACGGCGCCAAGGGCCTGTGCACCGACGGCTCGGTCCCGCGCGTGAAGCTCGCCGCGATCGACGCCGCGGGCAACCTCACGCCGTGGGCGCCGATGGGCAACGGTGTCGTCGGCGTCCGTACGCTCGCGTCCGCCCCGGCGCTGAAGCTGCTCAGCGTCGGCGGCGACTTCACCACGATGGGCGGCAGCGCGCAGAAGCGCTACGCGTCGTTCACCGTGTCCGCGACCGAGGGCACCAAGGTTCCCCCGGCGCCGCCGTCACCGTACGCGGCGTCGTACAACTTCGACTCGACCGTCCCCGACGGCAGCTGGGACGACGGCTCCGGCAACCGCCACACCCTCAGGGCCGCCGCGGCCAACGGCGGCGCGGTGCGGATCGGCAAGCACGGCTCCGGCCAGGGCGTCCAGTTCCCCGCGAAGTGCACCGGCGCCAACTGCCCGCGCGTGGTCCTGCAGGCCGCGTCGGCGCCCGGCCTGAACCCGGGCACGCGCAACCTGCGCTACGGCGCGTACATCCAGCTGTCGCAGGCCGAGACGTCCGCCGGCGAGAACATCCTGCAGAAGGGAACGTCCACCGCGCCCGGCGGCCAGTACAAGCTGCAGGTCGACGGCGTCTCGGGCAAGCCCAGCTGCGTGCTGTCGGGCAAGGGCTCGAAGGACCTGCACGTCGCCAAGAGCCCCAAGTCCATCGCGGACGGCGAGTGGCACACCCTCGAATGCCGGCGCACCGGCGACAAGCTCGAGATCGTCGTCGCCGACCAGGTCGAGGGCAGCGCCACGGTGCCGGCCGACCTGACGATCGACAACACGCAGCCGCTGAGCCTCGGCGGCAAGGGCACGGGCGTCAACAACGACCAGTTCCATGGCGGCCTCGACGACGCCTGGGTCGCGATCGGCTGACCCCTGGCCCCGGGGCGGCCCACCGGCCGCCCCCTTACTTCGGGGCCGGTCGCCCGTTCCGCGCCGCCGGTCGCCCTAGGTTGCCGCCTGTCTCGGGCGGTTGCCTCGGACCGTCGCTCGTCCCGGCCGCCGTCAGCTGATCTGCGTCAGATAGCTGATGCCGGTCAGCAGGAAGGACAGGAGTGGCCCCGATCCCGCTCGCCGGTGCCGGCACCGGCGCCGGCGTAGCGGCGCTCGGCCTCGCGCCTCGGCATGATGCGGGTGACCAGGCACATGACGGCGCTCGTGATCGACGCGGCCAGCGCGACGGCCAGCAGGGCGAGGGCGCACCAGGTGTGCCACGCGAAGGCCTGCACGGTCTCCCGGGTGTCGCTGCTCTTCACCAGCACCGAGCCGGTCAGGAACGACGTGAAGATCCCGGCCGGCGAGAGGATGACCTGCGCCTTGGTCTCGGCGACCTGGTACCAGTCGACCACGTTGGAGTAGAGACGCCGGGAGTACTCGAGGGCCGCGTCGCCGGGCACCTCGTTGTCGTCCTCGCTCATGCGGGGGTGCTTGCCCGCGATCGCGGCGGCTCGAAACGCGGCCCCGAGCTCCAGGGACACCGGGGGGTGCTTGCCCGCGATCGCCGCGGCTCAGAACGCTGCCCAGAACTCCAGGGACACCGCCTCGGTCGGCAGGTTGCAGCCGGCGAAGGCGCTCGGCATCGGGTCCTCGTCGAGCAGACGGAAGCGCAGCGCCAGCCGGATGAACTCCTGCTGCTGCTCGCCCAGCTCGCCGAAGCTCGCCGTGTCGGGCAGCGGGCCGCCGGGGAAGAGGGTGCCCAGGAGCAGCTCGACCATCGAGTAGTAGACGCGCTCGGGGCGGTGGTTGCGCAGCTGCTCGAGCAGGATCTCGGCGAGCAGCGGGTTGTCGGCCGGGCACAGCGTCTCGAGGGCCCAGTAGGCGCCGCGGGCGGGCTCGCCGAAGAAGGGCCAGTCGTCGGCCGGGTCGTCCGGCTCGACGACGCGCTCGGCGAGCTCGGTGAGCAGGTGGACGTCGGGGGAGTCGGTGAGCTGGGCGATGCCGGTCAGGGCCGAGAGGTGGGCGAGCGGGTGGGCCGTCTCGCGCCAGCGGCCGAGGACGTCGAGGAGCGCCGCGTCGCCGGTCTCGCCGCACTGGCCGGCCGCCACGCACAGCGACGCCGCGGCCATCGGGCTCGTCTCGGCGGCGAGCTGCGCGGTCAGCGCCGGGACCGCGGCCGGTGACGGGTGGGCGGCGACCAGGTGGGCGGCGCCGATGCGCAGGCGGGGGTCCGGGTCGTGCAGCAATCGCACGTACGCCGACAGGCCCGCACCCACCGCCTCGTAGGCCCGCCGCTCCCAGCCGTGCGCCCCGCTCGACGGCGGGTCGAAGTGCCACGGGTAACGGTCCGCCGGGTCGTCGGGCGCCCGCGACAGGCGCCACTCGAACCGGCTGCGCGTCAGCTCACCGAGCGCCGGGCCCGACCGCCGCGTGCGGTGCCGGGGCGGCTGATCGTTGTCGGAGATGAGCGCCAGCAGCTCGTAGGCCTCGTGCCGCCCGTGCCCCTCGCCGCCGAGGATGTCGACGAGGAACGGCACCGCCGCGACGCTGGCCTCGAACTTGGCACCGTGCTGCGCCAGCATGTGCTCCAGCTCCGAGCGCGCGAAGCCCCGCCGCCCCGGGTCGTCGGAGCGCAACGCGGTCAGCAGGCCGGGGACCTCGGTCGCCGGCCCGTAAGCACTCGTCAGCGAATCGAACACGGCCAGAAGCTATCAGCCCCCTGCGACAGAATCCGCCGGGGTCAGGACGCGCCGGCGAAGCGGCGGCGGTAGTCGGCCGGGCTCACGCCGAGGTGGCGCTTGAAGAGGGCGCGCATGGTCGCGCCGGTGCCGAGGCCGGCGCGGCGGGCGACCGTTTCGAGGCCGGGCGTGCCCTGCTCGATCAGGCGGCAGGCCAGGGCGACGCGCTCGGTGGTCAGCCAGGCCAGGGGAGTGGTGCCCAGCTCGGCGCGGAACCGGCGGTGCAGGCTGCCCACGCTCATCCCGCCGCGGCGGGCGAGGTCCGCGACGGCGATCGGCTCGTCCAGCCGCTGCTGGGCCCAGGCGAGCACCGGCGCGAGGGACTGGTCGCCGGCCGGCGGCATCGGGCGCTCGACGAACTGGCGCTGGCCGCCGTCGCGGTAGGCGGCGAAGACCAGGCGGCGGCTGACGTGGTTGGCGATCTCGGCGCCGTGGTCGCGCCGGACGATGTGCAGGCCCAGGTCCAGGGCGGCGGCGCTGCCGGCCGACGTCAGCAGCTCGCCGTCGTCGACGAACAGCACCTCGGGCTCCAGGCGTACCGCGGGAAAGCGCTGCCGGAACTCCTCCGCCAGCGTCCAGTGGACCGTCGCCCGGCGCCCGTCGAGCAGGCCCGCCTCGGCGAGCGTGAACGCGCCGGTGCACAGGCCGACCAGCCGGGCGCCCCGGGCGTGGGCGCGGCGGAGGGCGGCGAGCAGGGCCGGGCGGGAGGGCGTCTCCACGTACGGGCGGTTCGGCACGATGACGGTGTCGGCCCGGTCGATCTCGTCGAGCCGGCCCACTGCGCCGATGCTGAACAGCGCGTCGCGCATGGGGGTGGACCGGCGCGGGGCGGCCACGCGGAGGTCGTACAGCGGAAATCCGATCTCGGGCCGCAGCGGGCCCCCGAAGATCTCGCAGGCGCACCCCACCTCGAAGGGGTTGGACTGCTCGTCGACCACGAGCACGACCCGGTGCGAGGATCCTTGCGGCATCGGTCATTCCTACCACTGCTGTCCGCGCCGGCGCGCGGGCACGATCAAGGCATGCTCACCAAGTACGCCGTGGCCGGCGAGGCGGCCGCCCTCACCGAGTTCTGGTCCCAGAAGGTCCTCGCCGCCGCCAACGGCAACCTCCTCAAGGTGGCCAAGGGCACCCGCTCCACCACCTGGCACTCCCACGACGACCAGGACGAGACCTTCCTCCTGCTCGCCGGCAAGCTGACGATCCAGCTGCGCGACGGCGACGTGCCGCTGGAACCGGGCGACCTCCTGGTCATCCCGCGGGGCGTCGAGCACTGCCCCCGCGTCGACGGCGACGAGGCCCACTTCCTGCTCATCGGCCCCGACGTCACCTCCACCGCCGCCGGCGGCAAGCCCGCCTGGAGCTGAGCCGGGGTATTCGGTTGACAGGCCGGGGCGGGCTGGCGAACGTGGGGGGCGACCGGGACGGACGAGGAGGCCGGCATGAGGACGACAGGGATTCTTCCGACCCTCAGCCGATCGAGTGCCCCGGAGGGCATCCTTGTTGTTCCGACTTCTCGAGCGGGCGGACGACCCGTTCTCGGACCCTGATCTCAGCACGCCCCCGGCCGGGGTGCGTGCGTTCCTGCTCCACGAGCTGCGCCCGCTGCGGCGGGTGATCGCGGCCGGCCTGATTCTCACGGTGCTCGGGCAGGCCGTCGAGGTGTGGCTCATCGGGTACGCGGGCCGCCTGGTCGACACGCTCGCGTCCACCGTCCCGGGCCGGTTGTGGGCCGAGCACGGCGCCGGGCTCGTGGTGGCCGCCGGGCTGATCCTGGTCGTGCGGCCCCTGCTCGGATTGCTGAACGAGGGCGTCGACGACATCGGCTACCGGCCGAATGCTCAGGCCCGGCTGCTGTGGCGCCTGCATCGGCACGTGTCGCGCCAGTCGGTGGGGTGGTTCCGGCGCAGGCTGGCCGGGACTGTGGCCACGGACGTGCGGGAGGGGGCCGCGGCGGCGACCGATGCCGTCTACAGCGTCATGCACACCGTGGCGGCCGTCACCGCGTACATCGTGGGGTCGGTCGTGCTGCTCGGCGCGACCGATCCTCGCCTGATCCTGCCGCTGCTGGGGTGGATTGGGCTCTATGCGGGACTGATGGCGTACGTGATCCCGCGCTACCGCGACGCCTCGGACCGGCTGCAGCTCCGGAACGCGGCGGTCACCGGGCTGCTCGTGGACTCCTACGCCAACAGTGACACCCTCGCCCTCTTCGCCGACCGGGCCGGGGAGGACGAGCACGCGCGCCGGGTGCTGGCGGCGGCGCGGTGGGCCCGGTGCGACGTGCAGCGGGTCGAGGTGACCATCAACTCCGGGATGCTCTTCCTCAGCGGGGTGCTGCTGGTCAGCCTAGCGGGGTGGGGCATCGCGCTGTGGCAGACGGGCGCCGCGCCGCTCGGGCTCGTGGCGGCGGCCCTGGCGCTCAGCTTCCGGATCACCGGCATGGCGGAGTGGCTGATCGACGGCGTGTCCGGACTGTTCGGCTCGGTGGGGACGTTGCGGCGCTCCCTGCGTACCGTGGCGCAGCCGTGGCTGGTCGCCGACGCGCCCGGCGCCCGGGCACTCAGCGTGCGCGGCGGCGGGATCCGGTTCGACGGGGTCTCGCACCACTACGGCCGGGCGGGCGGCGGCGGCCTCGACGGGGTGAGCCTGACCGTGGCGCCGGGCGAGCGCGTCGGGCTCGTCGGGCGCTCCGGGGCCGGGAAGTCCACGCTGGTCGGCCTGCTGCTGCGCTTCCACGACGCGGAGGCGGGCTCGATCACGATCGACGGGCAGGACGTCCGCGGCGTCACCCAGGAGAGCCTGCGCCGGCAGATCGCGGTGGTCACGCAGGACACCATGCTGCTGGCCCGGTCGGTACGCGACAACATCGCCGGCGCGGCGCTCAACGGCTCGGTGCGCACCGCCGCCCGGCGCGCTGCGGCCGACGGCTTCATCGCGGGGCTGCGGGACACCGACGGCAACACGGGGTACGACGCCCAGGTCGGCGAGCGCGGCGTGACGCTCTCGGGCGGCCAGCGGCAGCGGGTCGCGCTCGCGCGGGCGTTCCACAAGGATGCGCCCATCCTGGTGCTGGACGAGGCCACGTCGGCGCTCGACTCCGAGGTGGAGGCCGCGGTGCACGAGACGCTGGACGAGGTGCTGAGCGGGCGTACGGTGATCGCGATCGCCCATCGCCTGTCCACGATCGCCCGGATGGACCGCATCGTCGTGCTCGACGCGGGGCGGGTCGCCGAGGAGGGCACGCACGCCGAGCTGCTCGCCCGCGACGGCTTGTACGCGGCGTTGTGGGCGCGGCAGTCGGGGGGCTTCCTCTGACCGGCTAACGGAACGTGTCGATGAGGTCGGCGGACCAGCCTTCCGGGGGTACGGCTCCGGGGCCGATGACGTTCATCGCGCCCAGCACGGTGAGGAGCATGCCCGTGGCCATGAACTCGCCGGCCTCCTCGACGCTCGCCCCGGTCAGCTCGCGCACGGACGTGTAGATGCGGCCGAACAGCTCGCGCACGACCGGGCCGAGCGCCGGGTCGGAGCCCGTCGTGAAGCCGTGCAGCAGGATGACGATGACCTCGCGCTCGCCGAGCAGGGCGGCGTAGGCCTCGCCCAGGGCCTTGAGCGTCGGATCCTCGTCGGCCACGGCCCGGAAGTGCTGCTCGACCCGGCCGCACGCGTGCTGCAGGGCGGCGACGAAGAGGTTCTGCTTGCCGCCGAAGAGCCTGATCACGTACGGCTGGGAGACGCCGGCGAGCCGGGCCACCTGGTCGGTCGTCGTGCCCTTGTAGCCGCCCTCGGCGAAGGCGGTGACGGCGGCGCGGACGACCTGGTCGTAGCGTTCCTCGGCGGTGAGGCGTGACCTGGTCATGGTGCCAGGTTATCAGCCGATGACTTGCTTAAGTAATCAGCCGATGCTTAACTCTGGTTATCAGCGAATAACAACTTCGTCGGGGGTTACGATGTCCGTCCTCGAGACGCCTGTCCCGCAGCAAGAGCACCGCCGCCGCGCCGCCCCTCTGGCCGCCGTGATCGCCGCCGTCGGCATCCCGACGTTCATGGTCACGCTGGACAACCTGGTCGTGACGACCGCGCTGCCCGTCATCCGGTCCGAGTTCGGGGCCTCACTGACCGACCTCCAGTGGTTCGTCAACGCGTACACGCTGCCCTTCGCCGCCTTCCTCCTCACCTTCGCCGCCCTCGGCGACCGCCTCGGCCGCCGCCGCATGTACCTGGGCGGCATCGTCGTCTTCACCCTCGCCTCCGCCGCCGCGGCCCTCGCCACGGAGCCGTGGATGCTCACCGCCGCCCGCGCCGTCCAGGGCCTCGGCGGCGCCGCCGTCGCACCGCTGTCCCTCACGCTGCTGTCGCAGGCCGTCCCCGACAGGATGCGCAACGCAGCGGTCGGCATCTGGGGCGGCATCAGCGGCCTCGGCGTCGCCGTCGGCCCGGTGGTCGGCGGCGCGGTCGTCGAGGGCCTGCACTGGTCCTTCATCTTCTGGATCAATGTCCCGGTCGGCGTCGCCGCGGTCGTCCTCGCCTTCACGGTCCTGCGCGAGTCCCACGGCGGGGCCCGCCGCCTCGACCCGCTCGGCCTGGTCCTCTCCGCCGCCGGCATGCTGCTGCTCGTCTGGGGTGTCGTGGACGGCCCCGACCGCGGCTGGACCTCCGCCCGCATCCTGTCGATGCTGATCGGCGGCGCGGTCCTGCTGCTCGCCTTCGTCGCCTGGCAGCGCTTCTTCCGCGACCCGATGCTGCCGCTCGGCCTCTTCCGCTCGCGCGGCTTCAGCCTCGTCAGCCTGGTCACCCTGACCTTCTCGGCGGGCGCGTTCGGCGCGGTCTTCCTGCTCGCCCAGTTCTTCCAGGTGGTCCAGGGCCTCAGCCCGCTCGACGCCGGCCTGCGCACCCTGCCCTGGACGGCCGCCCCGATGATCGTCGCCCCGCTCGCCGGCCTGGTCGCGAGCCGCGTGGGCCTGCGCACCCTGATCGTCGCCGGCCAGCTCTTCCTCGCCGCGGGCGTCGCCTGGATCGGCCTCGCCACGACCACCACCGTCCAGTACGGCGACCTGGTCACCGCCTTCGCCCTGGCGGGCATCGGCATGGGCCTGACCTTCGCCCCGATCAGCACCATGGCCCTGGCCAGCGTCACCCCCGAGCGCCGCGGCGTGGCCTCCGGCGCCAACAACACCATCCGCGAACTGGGCGTGGCCGCCGGCGTCGCGGTCCTGGCCAGCATCTTCGCCGAGCACGGCGGCTACACCACCCAGCAGTCCTTCGTGGACGGCCTCCGCCCCGCCGTCCTGGTCGGCGCCGCCATCATCGCGGTGGGCGCCGTGATCGCCTGCTTCCTCCCCAACCGCCGCGACTGACCCCTACCCCGGCCGCTCTACCTTGAAGAAATGAGCGACGAGCTGCGCCAGTCCGTCGTCCGGGCCACGATCCCGCTGCTGGGTGAGTACGAGACACTCACCACGGCACGGATCGCCCGGGCGGCGGACATCGCCGAATCCGACCTCCTGGCCCACTTCGCCGACAAGGAAGCAGTCGTGCAGGCCTGCGCCGCCTGGCTGACCGGAACCGTACGCGAAGCCATGAACCCCGCCCCGGAGATCCAGCGGCTGATCGCGATCCCGCCCGGCCGCCCGCTCGACGCCCGCCTCGTCGCGGTGATCGACATCCTCGACGACTACCAGCGCCGCGTCCGCGCCGAGCTGGACGAAATCCTCACCGGCCCGGCGGCACCCGAGGTCACCGGGAGGCGGCCGGCCATCCCCGACGGCGAGCTCCGCCAAGCGGTCGCCACGGTGCTGGAGCCGGACGAGCAGCACCTGCGCCTGCCCGCCGGCGTCCTCGCGGAGGCGTTCGTGGGCATGGCGTACGGCGGAATGCGCCCCGTCGACCCGCAAGCCCCGCCGATCCCCGCCACGCAGCTCGTCGACCTCTTCCTGCACGGCGCCCTGCGGACCCGGTGACCAGGGTCGCCGCCTGTCATCATGAGGTGATGGCAGGACGGATCATCACGTTCTACTCCTACCGTGGCGGCGTCGGGCGCACCATGGCCTTGGTGAATACGGCCTGGTTGCTGGCCGGGGCCGGCTATCGAGTCCTTGTCATGGACTGGGATCTCGAAGCGCCGAGCCTGCACAATCACCTCCATCCCTTTCTGCGCGACAGCAACTTGCGCCGCACGACGGGCCTGCTCGACCTGATCCTCGGATCGGCTACCGGGCCCACGCCGCTCTGGACGTCGGCGGTCGCCATCGACTGGGAATTCCCGGAAGGGGGCATCATCGATCTCGTGCCTGCCGGCTTGCAGGATGCCGGTTATGCCCAGAGCGCCAGCGAGATGGATTGGGACGCACTGTGGCAGAGCGAACGCGGTCGCGGTTTCCTGGACGACCTCCGCACCCAGATGGTTGATCACTACGACTTCGCGCTGCTCGACTCCGCTACCGGAACAGCGGCTGCCGCGGGCATCGCCACGATTCACATGCCAGATGCCGTCATCATTCTGTTTGGACTCAGCCGCGGGGGCATCACCGGCACGGCGGCTGTGGCGAACTCCATCCGCCGTCAGGAGCCCGGCATCAGCATCTTTCCCGTGCCGGCGATGCTCAGCGCGGACCGGGCCGACGCGGTGAGCGTAAACCCCGAGGGCCCTGTCCGGCGGATGCTCGACGGTGTGCTGACGGGCACGGGTGTGCCGGACGTTGCGGATTACTGGCGATCGATGGCCGTTCCGTACGACCCGGAGTATGCCTACGGCGAGGTACTGGCTTCCTTCGTGGAGCCCAAGGTCCGACCGGGGTCGGTGCTCGCCGCGTACAGCCGGCTTGCCGAGGCGATCGCAGGTCATCCGGTGCCGATGGCCGCCGTCGACGACGCCGCGCGGACCAAGGTGCTGGCCGAGTTCCGGGCCTTCTCGGCGGGTACTCAACCGCGCAGCCGCGTGTTTCTGTCCTACATCCGTGACGACGCAGTCCCGGTAGACCGGATCGCGGCCGAGTTGAGGCGCGTCGGCGTCGATGTGTGGATGGACCGCACCCATCTTCGTCCCGGGCAACGGTGGGCGGACGTCATCAGGAACGAGATTTCCGAGCGCGACTTCTTCATCGCGTGTTTCTCGACGTCGTACACGAATCGGTCGAGTACCTACATGAACGAGGAACTGCAGCAGGCTATCGAGCAGATCCGGCGCCGGCCACGAGAGCTCAGCTGGTTCATTCCCGCGAAGCTGGACGACTGCACCGTGCCCGCCGTCCCGGTCGGCGGAGGCGACACCCTGCGCGACTTCCAGAGTGTCGACTTCGCCGCGGACTGGGAGGGAGCTCTCGAAGCGCTGACTCTGGTGCTGATCAACGCCAGGTGACGAGCGGCCGCTCGGCGGGTAGCGGAACCGGCGGCCAGCAGCGGCACCCGGCGGCCAGCAGCGGCACCCGGCGGGCAACGGCACCGGCGGGCAGCAGCGGACCCGGCGGGCAGCGTCGCGTGGCGACGGCGGAACCCGGTGGCAGCGGAACCCGGTGGCGGCGGGACTGGGTGGCGGCGGGACCCGGCTGCAGCGCGTGGCGGCTCGCCGGGGCAGCGGCGGCAGGGGGAGCGTGTGGCGGGCTAGGGCTGGGTGACCTCGATGACGACCTTGCCGACGGCGTGGTTCTCGACGGCTTCGTGGGCCTCGGCGATGCGGTCGAGGGGGAAGCGGAGGATCGGCAGGCCCGCCTCCGGGCCGCTGCGGAAGGCGCCGGCGTTGACTGCTTCGGCGACGGCGGCCACGGCGGCGTCCTTCGCGGCGGCCGGGGTCGTGTAGGTCAGGACGAAGTGGATGCCGACGTTCTTGAGCATGGCCTTGAAGGCGGGGGCCTTGATCTCGCCGGGGGCGTAGAGGGCGATCGTGCCGTGCGGGGCGATGAGGTCGAAGTCCTGGCGGAGGTTGTCGTTGGCGACCTCGACGATCAGGTCCGGCGCCTGGGCGTGTTCGCGGACGCGGGCGGCGACGTCCTCCTCGCGGTAGTTGATGACCACGTCGGCGCCGGCGGCGGTGGCGAGGGCGGCCTTCTCCTTGGAGGAGACGGTGGTGAGGACCGTGGCGCCGGCCCACTTGGCCAGCTGGATCGCCGCGTTGCCGACGGCGCCCGCGCCGCCGGTGACCAGGACGGTGCGGCCGGCCAGGGCGCCGGGAGCCAGCCGGGCCGGGCCGTCGGCGGCCAGGGTGAGGCACCGGTGGGCGGTGAGCGCGGGGATGCCCAGGGCGGCGCCGGTCTCGTACGACACGGTGCCGCTCATGCGCACGACCTGGCGCCGGGGCAGCACGACCAGCTCCTGCGCGGTCCCGTCGGCCCGGCCGTAGGCGGCGTCCCACACCCACACCCGGTCGCCCGGGGCGAGGCCGGACACCCCCTCGCCGATCGCGTCGACGATGCCGGATCCGTCCTGGTTGGGGACGCGGGGCGGGGTCACGCCGTCGGGCACTCCCCGGCCGGCGCGGGTGCCCGTGTCGGTGGGGTTGACGGCGGACAGGACGATCCGGACGCGCACCTCGCCGGGCCCGGCGGGCGGCACCTCCCGGTCGGTGATGCTCAGCACGGACGCGGGACCCGGGGAGGTGAACACAGCAGCACGCATGAGCCCCACACTAGGCCGGTTCACGCCATGTTGTGGCGGGCGTAGGCGGGAGGCCGCCAGCCGAGCATCGCCTCGGTCATGCGGACCGCGTCCACGGTGGCGCGGACGTCGTGGACGCGGACGATGCGGGCGCCGTTGAGCACGCAGAAGACCACGGCGGCCAGGGTGCCGGCGAGCCGTTCGTGCTGCGGGGCGTCGAGGGTCTCGCCGATGAAGTCCTTGTTGCTCACGGCGGCCAGCAGGGGGTGGCCGATGTCGGCGATCTCGCGCAGGCGGCGGGTCAGCTCCAGCGTGTGGAACGTGTTCTTGTTGAGGTCGTGACCGGGATCGATCACGATCTGCTCCGGGCGTACGCCATGGTCGAGCGCGACCGCCACGCGCGCGCGCAGGAACGTCACGATCTCGGCCGTCACGTCGGCGTAGGACGGGGCCGGGTAGGGCGTCCGCGGCGGGGCGAGGCTGTGCGTGATCACGAGCGTGGCGTCGGTGCCGGCGACCGCGGCGGCCAGGCCGACGTCGCGCAGGCCGGACGTGTCGTTGACCACCCCGGCGCCGGCCTCGATCGCGGCACGGGCGACCTCCGGACGGTACGTGTCCACGGACACCACGGCGAGATCGCGGGCCGCCTCGACGACGGGCAGGACGCGGTCGAGCTCCTCGGCGACGGAGACCGGCTCGCCCGGGGCGAACGGCACGCCGCCGATGTCGATCCAGTCGGCGCCCGCCTTGGCCGCGGCGCGCACCGCGTCGATCGCCTTCTCCAGCCCGTACGTCCGGCCGCGGTCGTGGAACGAGTCGGGCGTGCGGTTGACGATGGCCATCACGGCGACGCGGCGGGCGAAGTCGAACGACCGGCCGCCGATGATCCGGTCCGCGCCGATCAGCGGCGGCTCGTAGTGACTCACGCGGTGAGCGTATACGGGGTGTGGCGAAGGGCGGCCGGGCGTCGCCGTCGGCACAGGCCCCTCGGGTCGCGGCGGGCGGCGAACACGCCCGGCGACGGGATGGTTGCAAACGGGGCTTCCGGTGGATGATCGCGGGGTCATAGGGTGCAACGTGTGACGGATTCGGGACTCGCGGTGTCTGCCCTGCGAGGTCCGGCCCGGTACCTGTGGTGGCTCGTGCGGTGCCAGAAACCCCGGATCGCCCTGGGCGCCCTGGTCGGGTCGGCGTGGATGGCCGGGCTCACGCTTCCGCCGTACCTGCTGTCGCAGGCCGTGGACAACGGCCTGCAGCGGCGCGACCTGCCGGCGCTGACCGCGTGGGTGGCCGTGCTGTTCGCCGTGGGCGTGGCCAACGCCGTGCTGGCCATCCTGCGGCACCGGACCATGACGCTGATCCGGCTCGACGCCGCCTACCGGACCGTCCGCGCGGTCGTCGCGCACGCCACCCGCCTCGGCGCGGCCCTGCCCCGGCGCGCCGGCACGGGCGAGGTGGTCACCGTGGGCATGGCCGACGCGTGGGTGCTGGCGCAGGCGCTGACCGCGACCGGCCCGGGCCTCGGGGCCGTCGTCGCGTACGCGATCGCCGCCGTCCTGCTCTTCGGGATCTCCCCGCTCCTCGCCGTCGTCGTGCTCGCGGGCGTGCCGGTCCTCGCGGCGGTCGTCGGCCCGATGCTGCGCCGGCTCCAGCGGGCCGGAACCAGCTACCGCGAGCAGCAGGGCGTCCTCGCCGAGCGCCTGCTCGACATCGTCGGCGGCCTGCGGGTGCTCAACGGGCTGGGCGGCAAGGAGCTGTTCGCGCGCCGCTACCGGGCGGAGTCCGGCAGGCTGCGCCGCGAGGGCTACCGGGTGGGCGCGGTGACCAGCTGGATCCAGGCGCTCGGCGTGGGGCTGCCCGGCCTGTTCCTGGCGGTGGTCATCTGGCTGGCCGCGCGGATGGCCGCCGACGGGCGGATCACGGCGGGCGAGCTGGTCGCGGTGTGGGGGTACGCGGCGATGCTGGCCGTACCCGTCGCGTTCTTCATCGAGGGCGGCTTCGACATCGGGCACGCGCTGGTCGCCGGGCGGCGCGTCGTGGCGTTCCTCCGGCTGTGCCCGGACCCGCAGGGTGCC
The DNA here is from genome assembly GCF_030757795.1 of Actinoplanes oryzae. GTDB lineage: Bacteria > Actinomycetota > Actinomycetes > Mycobacteriales > Micromonosporaceae > Actinoplanes. The sequence goes on along the minus strand of NZ_JAUQWH010000005.1, from coordinate 52,057 downwards.
GCGCTGCCCGCCGGGCCCGCCGAGCTGTGGGACCCCGAGTCGGGCGTGGTCGTGGCGCCCGGTCTTCTCACCGCGCTGGCCACCGCGCGCACGAGTGACGCCACGGCTGTCGTGGACCGGCTCGGCGGCTACGGGCCCACCACCGCGATGTGGGGGGACGAGCGGATCGACACCCTGGCCGTACGGGATCGGATCGTCGTCGCCGACAACGAGTCCTACCTGTTCGCGGGCGCCCTGGGCGGCGTGGTCGCCGGCCGGCACGAGCCCCGGGAGGCCGCGGTCGAGCGCATGCTGGCCGCGGCGGCGGCCGGCGACATCGTGGCGGGACTGCCCGGCGGCGCGACCGGCCTGCTCGACGACCAGGGGCGCAACCTCTCCGGCGGCCAGCGGCAGCGGATCCGGCTGGCCCGCGCCCTCTACGCCGACCCCGAGGTGCTGCTGGCCCTCGACCCCACGTCCGCCGTGGACGCGCACACCGAGGCGGCGATGGCCGAGGGGCTGCGCCGGGCCCGCGCCGGGCGCACCACGCTGGTGACGACGACCTCGCCGGCACTGCTCGAACGCGCCGACGTGGTGCACTGGCTCGTCGAGGGCCGGGTCGCCGCCGCCGGCCGGCACCGCGACCTGCTCGCCACCCAGCCGGGCTACCGCGCCCTGGTCGACCGGGCCTCGGGCCTGGCGACCGGCTCGTGATCTCCCTCCCCGCCGCCGGGCGTGACCAGGTCCGGCGCGCCGCGCTCGGCCTCGTGTGCCGCGACGGCCGCAGCGTCGCCCTCGTCATCGTCCTCAACGCGCTCGCGGCCTTCGCGGGCCTCGCCGGGCCGTGGCTGCTCGGCGGCATCGTGGACGCCGTCGCCGCCGGGCGCGCCACGGCGTCGGCGGTGGACCGCGCGGCCCTGGCCATCCTGTTGTGCACGATCGCGCAGATCGTGATCGCCCGGACCGCGCTGATCACCGGCTACCGGTTCGGCGAGCGGACGGCGGCCCGGGTGCGCGAGCGCTTCCTGGACCGGGTGCTCGGCTTCCCCGCGGCGGTCGCCGAGCGGGTGCCGGCCGGCGACCTGGCCGTCCGCGGCACGAGCGACGTGAACGCCGTGGCGACGACCCTGCGCGACGCGCTGCCCGAGGTGCTCATCGCGGCCGTGCAAGCGCTGTTCGTCCTCGTGGCGGTGTTCTTCGTGTCCCCGCTGCTGGGCGTGATCGGGGTGCTGGGACTGTCCGGGGCCGCCGTGGCGACGCGCTGGTACCTGCGGCGCGCCCCGGCCGCGTATCTGGCGGAGCAGGCCGCCGGGTCCGCCTTGGCCGACGAGCTGACCGCGACGCTGGCGGGTGCCCGGACCGTCGAGACGCTGAGCCTCGGCGACCGCCGGCTGGCCTCGGGCCGGGCGGCCATCGAGCAGGCCTACCGGGCCCGGCGGCGGACGCTCGCGCTGCGCACAGTGTTCTTCCCGGCGGTCGACGTCTCGTACGTGATCCCGGTCGTCGCCGTGCTCCTCACCGGCGGCATGCTGCACATCCGCGGCGACATGTCGCTGGGCGCGGTGGCCGCGGCCGCCCTCTACCTGCGTCAGCTCGCCGCGCCCCTGGACGCGATCCTCATCTGGCTGGAGCAGGTGCAGAGCAGCGGCGCCTCCTTCGCCCGGCTGGAAGGCCTGGCCGCTCTGCCGCTGGTCGCCCCGCCCGCCCCGGCGCGGCCGCCGGCCGGGGACCGGATCGAGGTGCGCGGCGCCCGGTACGCGTACGACGGCGGGCGTGACGTGCTCCGCGGCGTCGACCTGACCGTGCGCCCGGGGGAGCGGCTGGCCGTCGTCGGACCGTCCGGGGCGGGCAAGTCGACGCTCGGCCGCCTGCTCGCCGGGGTGGACCGGCCGCGCGCCGGGGCCGTCACCGTCGGCGGGGTGCCGATCGCGGACCTGCCGCCCGGCCTCCAGCGCCGGCAGGTGGTGCTGGTGACGCAGGAACACCACGTCTTCCGGGGCACGCTGCGGGACAACCTGATCCTGGCGGCCGAGGCTCCCGACCATCAGCTCTCGCGGGCGCTGGCCGTGGTCGGCGCGGACTGGGTTGCCGAGTTGCCGGCCGGGCTCGACACCGTGCTCGGCGGCGACGGGGTGGTGCTCGACGGCGCCCGCGCGCAGCAACTGTCGCTGGCCCGGGTGGTGCTCGCCGACCCGCACACGCTGGTGCTCGACGAGGCGACCGCGCTGCTCGACCCGGCGCAGGCCCGGGCCACGGAACGGGCGCTCGCGGCGGTGCTCCAGGAACGTACGGTCATCGCGATCGCGCACCGCCTGCAGACCGCCCACGACGCCGACCGGGTCGCCGTGATGGAGGCCGGGCGGCTGGTGGAGCTGGGCACGCACGACGACCTGGTCGCGGCGGGCGGCACCTACTCGGCCCTGTGGCGTACGTGGCACGGCTGACCGGCTTCACCCGGACGGGGGAGGCGCGGCGGCGGGCCGGCGCGGCGGGCGTACCGGAAAGTTAGGGTTTGCGGGGTGTTGCGCCGTGCCCTGACCGCTGCCCTGACCGTCCTGGCGCTCGGGGCGTGCACGGCCGACGCGCCGCCGCCGCCCGCCCGGTCCTTCCCGGCGCGGCCGAACATCGTCTTCGTCCTCACCGACGACCTCACGCCCGACCTGCTGCGCTTCATGCCGCGGGTGCGGGCGCTGATGCGGGCCGGAACCAGCTTCGCCCAGTACACCGTGACCGACTCGCTGTGCTGCCCCTCGCGCGCGTCGATCCTGAGCGGCAAGTATCCGCACAACACCGGCGTCTTCACGAACACCGGCGCCGACGGGGGCATCGGCGCCTTCCGGCGCGGGGCGGACCGCTCGACCTACGCCACCGACCTGCGCGCGGCGGGCTACCGCACGGCCCTGTACGGCAAGTACCTCAACGGCTACACGGTCCGCTCGGGCCACGTCCCGCCCGGCTGGCTGGAATGGGGGGTCGCCGGCCCCGATGGCTACGCCATGACCGATTTCGACCTGCTCGAGAACGGGCGCGCCGTGCACCACGGCGGCTATCTCAACGAGGTGCTGACTGCCAAGACCCAGGATTTCGTACGCCGTGCCGTGGCGGCCCGCCAGCCCTTCCTGGTCCAGTTGTCCACGTTCACGCCGCACCGCCCGTACACGCCGGCGCCCCGGGACGCCCGCCTCTTCCCCGGCCTGACGGCGCCCCGCACGCCCGCCTTCGACCGGCTGCCCACCGCCGCGCCCCGCTGGCTGGCCGGCCGCGCCGCGCTGAGCACGGCATCGATCGCCCGGCTGGACGCCGCCTATCGCAAGCGCGCCCAGTCCGTGGTCTCCGTCGACCGGATGCTGGGCGAGGTGCAGGCCACGCTCGCCGAGCGGGGCGTCGCCGGGAACACGGTGGTCGTCTTCAGCTCCGACAACGGCTACCACCTGGGCGAGCACCGGCTCAACCCGGGCAAGCAGACGGCCTTCGAGACCGACCTCCGCGTGCCACTGATCATGGCCGGCCCCGGCATCCGCGCCGGCGCCACGGTCCGCGCGCCGGCCCTCAACGCCGACCTGCGCCCGACCTTCGCCGCCCTGGCCGGCCTGACCCCGCCCGCCGACGCCGACGGCCGCGACCTGACCCCGCTGCTCAGGGGCGAACGCCCGCCGGCCTGGCGCACGGTCGCCCTGGTCGAGCACCACGGCCCGCCCACCGACCCCACCGACCCGGACCGCCAGACCTGGGCCGCCGGCAACCCGACCACCTACTCGGCCCTCCGCACGCCCCGCTGGACCTACGTCGAGTACGCGGACGGCTTCCTCGAGTACTACAACCGCACGCGGGACCCCCACCAGCTCCGCAACATCGCCGCCGCCCTGCCGCTCGCCCGCCGTGCGGCCCTGCACCGCAAGCTCGCCACCCTCACCGCCTGCCGCGGCCCCGCCGCCTGCCACGCCGCCGACCGCTAGCGGGCAGGCGGCTCCCGCGAACCCTGCTCATCCGCTCGTGTTCGCAGAGGGTTGTCGGCTCCGGCAAGGGGCAGCTTGGCCGGCGCGTCCGCCTCGGACGGAACGCCGGCGAGCCGTCGCAGAACTCGGATCCGTCGTCGCGTGGGAGGATCTTGCTGCTCGTCATCGCCCATGGTGCGAGTCTGCGCCGGCGCGAAACTACTCACCAGGGGTGTCCGTGGGATCGGCACATGTCGTTGCGTTACGTGGGCCGGCTGCCCGAGCTCGAGTGCCAGGCCCAGCTCCGCTTCCCCGCCGGGCGGCCCGTGCACGTGGCCGCCGTGCGGTCCGCCCTGCCGCTCGACCGGGTCGCCTCGGCCTCGGGGCCGGCCAGAGCGGCGACGGCCGACGGGTGCGGCGTGGTCCTCGCCGCGGCGGGGTGCGGCGTGGTCCTCGCCGCGGCGGCGCTCGACCCGGCCCGGCTGCCGCCACGGTGGCTGGCCGGCCGCGCACCGCTGACCGTGGCGGCCAGGGCGCAGCTGGATCTCGCGTACCGCAAGCGCACTATGTCGAATACGCGGACGGCACCGCCGAGTACTACAACCGTCGCCGGGACCCGTACCAGCTCCGCAACATCGCCGGGGCGCTGACGCCGGCCGGTCGCGCCGCCCTGCACCGCAAGCTGGCGACCCTCACCACGTGCCGGGGCCCCGCGGCCTGCCACGCCGCCGACCTTCAGCCCTCCTCCTTGCGGCGCAGTTCCTCCTCGCGGCGGCGCAGGTCGGCCTCCCACTTCTTCATGAGGTCCTCGTCCTCCTTGCGGGAGGCGGCCATGCCGCGCAGGAACTCGGGGTCGTCGTCGGGGCCGCGCGGCGCCGGGCGGTCGCTTTCCGGGAAGCCGCGGCCCGGGCGCCACAGCTCGCCGTTGCTCATGCGGATCGGGCGCGGGGGACGGCCCGCGACGAACCAGGCGATGGCGCCGATCGGGGAGAAGAGCAGGATGAGGAACACCCAGACGGCCCGGGGCAGGGCTCGGATGCCACCCTCGTCGGCGGAGAGGCAGTCGATGAGGGCGACGACCAGCAGTGCCAGGTCGAGCAGCACGAACAAGGAGTAGAAGCGGACCATGGCGGAGATGCTCCCAGAAAGTTCCCAGCTTCGTGGTACCTCTGAACGGACAGTCCGCCGGGCGCGTCCGGCTGATCTGCCCGCCCTGTACGACATCTGCGTCCGCACGGCCGACGCCGGCGCCGATGCCCGGGGCCACTACACCTCGGACGCTCTGATGGGTGACCTCTTCGCCGCGCCCTACGCGATCGTCGAGCCGGACCTCACCTTCGTCCTCGACGACGGCCCCGGCACCGCGGTGGCGGCCCGGAAGTTCTACGACCGGGTCGGCTTCACGGAGCTGACCGTGGCGGACGCGGGCGACATCACGTACCTGGGCCGCTCGACGCAGGTGTGACGGGAGGCAGCGTGGCGGCGTAACTGCGCGCCACTGCCCGGAGCGCGTCGTCGAGGGCCGTCGCCGCGTCGCTAGGCGCCCCTGGCCGGTCGGGCAGGTCGGGAGTCACGCGCGCGGCCATGGCCTCGCGGAGGAGCCGCAACGTGTCCGCCGGCTCGGGGTCGCGGGTGCGCGTACGCACATAGGTGTGCACCGCCCGGGCCAGCGCGCGCATGGCGTCGATGGCGTCGGCCGTGCGCGCTCCCGTGCCCACGGGGCGGGCCAGGATCCGGGCGGCGTGGACCGCCGGGCGCAGGGCGGTGAGGTCGGCGAGGGCCCGGTCGAAGCGGACCAGGTGCACCCTCGAGGCCGGCTCCGCCAGGAGATCGGTGAGCGCGGCGAGGGCGTCGGCGCGGCGGCGGCGCATCACGTCGGTGGTGCGGACCGGCAGGACGACCCAGGCCGCGGCGACGGCGGCCAGCCCGCCGAGCACGATGCCCGCCAGCCGGGTCCGGAGCAGGTCGCTGCTCGGCTGCCCGAAGAAGCCGGTGAGGAAGGCGAGCGCCGCCGTGATGCACGCGGCCCAGTAGGCGTAGCTCCACGGGCGCAGGAAGCAGGCCAGCGCCAGGATGCCGAACAACACGGTCAGCGCGCCGTGGCTGCCGGGCCCGAACACCCCGTCGAAGAGCCAGGTTGCCGCCGCGGTGCCGGCGAGCGCGCCGAGTACGCGCAGCACCCCCTTGTACGCGACGTCGGCGCGCCCGCGGTTGCCGCTGGACACGATGTACGCCGTGAGCACCGGCCACACGTAGTGCGCGGGATACCACTGGCGGCCGATCACGAAGCCGGCGGTCAGGGCCACGGCCAGCTGGAGTGCCATCCGGGTGCTGGCGCGCACCCGGCCCGGGGGCTGCGGCGTGGCCTGCGACCGCAGCTCGCGGACGATGCGGGCGTGCTCGGGGGAGGCTGGTGGCGTGGCGGCGATCCACAGCAGGTCGACCCAGGCGAGCGCGATCAGGCCGGCCAGGGCGGTCCAGGCGATGTGGGACACGCTTGTGGGCTGGGGGACGGGCTGGATGAGCGTCGCGACGAACGGCACGGTGATCGCCGAGCCGGCTCGGGAGAAGCCGGTGCCGAACCGGCGGATCCACACCGCCGCCGTCAGGGCGAGGACAAAGACGGCGTCCCCATAGCCGTGGTGCTCCTGCAGCAAGCCCCCGACCCAGGCCGCGGCGGCCGACGCGGCGGGCACGGCGACCAGGGCGGCCAGCCGGTCGGCGGGCTCGGCGCGCTGCTGCGTGCGGCCGAGCATCAGGGCCAGCGCCGTGGCGAACACCAGCACGTCGAGGCTGAAGTGCGCGGCCGCCAGCACCTCCCGCACCGACCAGAAGGTCAGCAGGGTGGCCGCCATCATGGTCGCGGTCGACCGCAGATTAGTAAGCATCGCGTAACATACTAGCGCCCGTATGAGCGCATAATGAACGGTGCTAACGCTGTAAAAACTAAGTGATAGCATCGTTTTCGTGCAAGATCGAACCCTGTCCGGCGACCCTCCGATCCCCCTGACCGCGGCCCAGGTGCGCCGCGCGGTGACGCGGCTCGCCCGCCGGCTGCGGCCGCACGGGTCGCTCAGCGCCACCAAGATCTCCGTGCTCGGCCACCTCTACCGCCACGGCCCGTCGACCGCGGGGGAGGTGGCGGCCGCCGAGCACCACCAGCCGCAGTCGCTGACCCGGGTTTTCACCGAGCTCGTGACCGAGGGGTTGATCTCGCGCAGCCGGGGGGATGTCGACCGGCGGCAGTCGGTGCTCGAGCTCACCGAGGCCGGGGCGGCGACGCTGCGCGGCGAGGTGGCCGAGCGCGACGAGTGGCTCGCCGCGGCGCTGGGCAAGCTGACGGGCGCCGAGGTGCAGATCGTCCACGTGGCCGCCGCGCTGCTGGAGCGCCTCGCGGAGCACGACGTCGCCGGCCGGTCCGAGGCCGGGCGCGACGACATCCGACACGTCGAAGGAGTGTGACGGTGACCGAGCCTGACTGGGTGCGCCACGCGGTGTGGTGGCAGATCTATCCCCTGGGCTTCACGGGGGCGGTGCCCGCGCCGGGTCCGGCCGCCGCAGCGAACGAGGCGGTGCCCGCGCCGGGTCCGGCCGCCGCGCCGGGCGGGCCGGGCGGGTTGCGCCGCCTGATTCCCTGGCTCGACTATGCGCAGGAGCTCGGGACCAACGGCATCGCGCTCGGGCCGATCTTCGCGTCCGAGACCCACGGGTACGACACCGTGGACTATTTCCGCGTCGACGAGCGGCTCGGGTCGCAGGACGACTTCGCCGCGCTGGTGTCCGAGGCGAAGGGGCGCGGGCTGCGCGTGCTCCTCGACGGGGTGTTCAACCACGTCGGGCGCAGCTTCCCGGCGTTCGAGCGGGCGCTGGCAGGCGGGCCCGAGCGGGCGTGGTTCCACTTCGACGGCGACAAGTACGCCGACTTCGAGGGACACAGCGCCCTGGTGAAGCTCAACCACGCCGAGCCGGCCGTCGCCGACCATGTGACGCGCGTGATGACCCACTGGCTCGAGCGCGGCGCGGACGGGTGGCGGCTCGACGCGGCCTATGCGGTGCCGCGCGAGTTCTGGGCGACGGTCCTGCCCCGGGTCCGCAAGGAGTTCCCTGACGCGTGGTTCGCCGGCGAGGTCATCCACGGCGACTACAAGGCGATCGTCGCGGAGTCCACGCTCGACACCCTCACGCAGTACGAGCTGTGGAAGGCCATCTGGAGCTCGCTCAACGACGGCAACTTCTTCGAGCTGGCGTGGGCGCTCGACCGGCACAACGGCTACCTGGGCGACTTCGTGCCGCTGACCTTCACGGGCAACCACGACGTCACCCGGCTGGCCACGCGGCTGTCCGACGAGCGGCACCTGGCGCACGCCCTCGCCGTCCTCTGCACCGTCGGCGGGACGCCCAGCGTCTACTACGGCGACGAGCAGGCGTTCCGGGGCCTCAAGGAGGACCGGGCCGGCGGCGACGACGCGGTCCGGCCGGCCTTCCCGGCGGCCCCCGGCGACCTCGCGCCCTACGGGTGGCCGGCCTACCGGCTGCACCAGGACCTCATCGGCCTGCGCCGCCGGCACCCGTGGCTGCACACGGCCCGGGTGCGCCCGATCGAGCTGCGCAACGAGCACCTCGTCTACGAGACGACCGGCGACGGCGAGCGCCTCGTCGTCGCCCTCAACGTGGCCGCCGGGCCCGCCAAGGTGGTGGTCCCGGGCGTGCGCCGGGTGCTCGCGGGCACCGGCACCCTCGCGGGCACGGCGATCACCCTTCCTCCGCACGGCTGGGCGATCATCGGCGACAAGTGACCGGGCAGTGACAGTCATGTCTGAAATCTCACAGTGACCGGCGCGGGGACGGCGTCGTTCCCGCGCCCGGCCGATAATTGAAGAGGGTCAATGGTGATCAGGCGCCGTCGCCTGCTCGCCGTCCACCATTTCCCGCTCGTTGACGACGGGCGCCGTCCCCGGTGTGCGGGACGGTCTGCCAGAGCTTTTCACCGGGGGTGGCATCCGTGCGCGTGCTCATCGTGGAAGACACTGCAGAATTGGCCGACGAAATGGCCGCGGGCCTCGCCGAGCACGGTTTCCGGACGGCGACGGTGGGGACGGGCCATGCCGCCCTCGACCGCTATCGCGACGCCGACGTGGTCCTGCTCGACCTGAGCCTGCCCGACCGGGACGGCCACGAGATCTGCCGCATGATCCGGGCCGTCTCGGCGGTGCCGATCATCGTGGTGAGCGGGCGCGCCTCGGAGCACCAGAGCGTCCGGGCGCTGCGCTCCGGCGCCGACGACTACGTGGTGAAGCCGGTGCGGCTGCTCGAACTGGCGGCGCGGGTCGAGGCGGTGACGCGCCGGGTTCCCGCCGCCCGGCCACCCGCTCCGCTCCCGGCGCCTGCCCCGCTGCCTGCGCCTGCTGCGCCGCCCGCGCCCGCCGCGCTGCCCGCGCCTGCTGCGCCACCCGTGGCCGATGCGCCGCAAGCTCCCGCGACGCCGCTCGTGCCCGGCTCTGTGCCGCCGGGCAGCCGGCGGGTCGGGCCCGTGCTGATCGACCGGGTCCGCCGCCGGGTGGTGGTGCAGGGGCGGCGGCGCGAGCTCACCCGCAAGGAGTTCGACCTGCTGATGCTGCTGGCCAGCGAGCCGGGGCGGGTGTTCAGCCGGGCGGCGATCATGGACGCGGTGTGGGGGCACGACGGGGCGGGCGACACCCGGACGCTCGGGGTGCACGTCGCCAACCTGCGCAAGAAGCTGTCCATGCCGGCGCTCGTCGAGACCGTGTGGGGCATCGGCTTCCGGCTCAACGAGGACGCGGGCGTGACGGCCGCGGCCCTGCCCACCATCATCGCCAGCCTCACCCAGTGAGCGACGCCGAGCTGCTCGCCGAGACCGCGCACCAGCTGCGCAATCACCTGCAGCTGCTGGCGCTGCGCCTGGACCGGCTCGGGCGGCACGTGCGGGATCCCGGCGAGCAGGTGTACGCCGCGGCGGTCGCCGACGTGCAGAACCTGCGCGAGACGGTCGAGGCCCTGCTCGGCGATCCCGCTCCGGCGGTGGTGGACGCGGCGGCGGTCGTCCGCGAGCGCATCCGTGGCTTCGGCGACGCCGCGGCGGGCCGGATGCGCGTCGGCCCGCTCGTGGCCGCCCCGGTGCGCATCGCCCCGGGGCGGCTCGAGCAGATCGTCGACGTGCTGGTCGACAACGCGATCCGGCACGCCGACCCGGCCGTCTTCACGGTGTCGGTGCACGCGGAGGGGCGCTCCGCCGCCGTCGAGGTCGCCGACCTGGGCGCCGGTCTGAGCGAGGCCGAGCGCGGGCTGGCGCCGGGGCGGGGCTGGCGGGGCAGCGGCTCGCCGGCCGGGGGCACCGGGCTCGGGCTCACCCTGGCCGCCCGGCTGCTGGCGGAGGCGGGCGGACGGCTCGATCTGGCCGCCGGGGCGCGCGGCGCCGGCCTGAGAGCCGTGGCGCGACTGCCGCTGACCGACCCGCCCGGATGACCGTACACAGGAATTCTTTGCATTTATTTGATGTCCCCTTGGCCACGTCGCGCTTAGCTCATTCTTTGACTTTCCTTTCTTGTTCCGGGGCGCCGCGCCATTCCATCATCAATGGTGTCCGGCGCCGTTCGAGGGGCCGGCGGAAACGGAAAAGGGGACCACCATGACCACGTCCGTCGACGGCACTTTCGACGCCCTGGTGAAGCTCATCCGCGAGGTGAAGCCGGGCATCGGCGAGCGGCCCATCGCGCCGGCCGACCTCGTCACCGACGAGCTGGGGCTCGACTCGCTGGACCTGCTCCAGCTCTCCCGCATGATCCACCGCGACCTGGGCGAGACCTTCGACCTCGACGAGTGGGGCGCCACCGCCGAGCCGGGTCAGCAGTCGGTGCAGTCCATCCTCGACAACCTCGCGGCGAACCGGTGACCCTCTCGTCGCGGGCGGCCGTGGTGACCGGCGGGTCCCGGGGCATCGGCGCGGCGATCTGCCGGCAGCTCGCCGCCGACGGCTTCGCGGTCCACCTGGTGTACCGCGACGCCGACGAGGCGGCCAAGGCGGTCGCCGGCGAGATCGAGGCCGACGGCGGGACGGTGACCACGCACAAGGCGGACGTCGCCGACGAGGCCCAGGTCACCGAGCTCGTGGACGCGGTGACCCGGACCGGTGCCGGCGTCGACGTCCTGGTCAACAACGCCGCGATCATCGACGACAAGTTGCTGGCCACCACCCGGCTGACGCAGTGGGAGCACGTCCTGCGGGTCAATCTCACGGGCCCGTGGCTGATGTCCCGGGCGGTGCTGCCGGTCATGCTCGAGCAGGGCCGGGGCCGCATCATCAACATCTCGTCCAACTCGGCGCGCATCCCCGGGCCCGGCCAGACCGCGTACGCGGCGTCGAAGGGCGGCCTGGAAGCGCTGTCCCGCGGCCTCGCTGTCGAGGTCGGCCGCAAGGGCATCCGGGTCAACGTGGTGGCGCCCGGCCGGGTGCGCACCGACATGACCGGGCCCGTCGCCGGGCAGCTCGGCGACGAGAGCCAGTCCCGCTGGGGCGTGCCGGAGGACATCTCCGCGCTGGTCGGCTTTCTGGCGAGCGAGCAGGCCGACTACATCCAGGGACAGGTCATCACGGCCGACGGCGGCCGGCTGGTGCACCGCCCGCGGGCCGGCCGGGGCGGCAAGTCGTGAAGTACTGGGAGGACCTGCGCTCGGCGCCCGTCCGCCGCTTCGGGCCGCTGACCTTCCCGACGGCCCTGCTCGACCAGCTGCTCGACCTGATGGGGGAGAAGCACCCCGTCCACGACAGCGACTCGTTCGCCGCGCTGACGTCGCGGCGGCAGCGCATCGTGCCGGGCGGGTTCATCCACTCGATCACCTCCGGCTGGACCGTGCGGCACGGCTCACCGGCGGCCGTGGTGGGGATGCGCACCCTGGCCTGGGACTTCGTCCGGCCGCTCTATCCGGACGTGCCCTTCTGGTTCACGACCGAGACCGTCCACAGCACCGAGATCGACGAGCGGCTGGGGCTGGTCGACAGCGTCCGGCGCGTCGTCGACGAGAACGACCGAACGTACGCGATCGGCCGCATGAGTGTCGTCATGCTGCGCCGCGCGACCGTCGCAGCGGAGGGGAAGTCATGAGTCTGCAAGCCGAACCGCTCAAGGGGAAGACCGCGCTGATCACCGGGGGCTCGCGGGGCATCGGGGCGGGCATCACCCGCAAGCTCGCCGCGTGGGGCTGCACGGTGGCGGTGAACTACGTCGACCGGCCCGGCCCGGCCAAGCGGATCGCGGCCGAGCTGGAGGAGCAGGGCACGAAGGTCACGCTGCACCGCGCGGATCTGAGCGAGCCGGCCCAGATCGAGGGCCTGATGCGCGAGATCGGGGAGCAGCACGGCGACCTCAACATCCTGGTGCACAACGCGGGGGCCACGAAGTTCGCGATGCTGGAGAACGCGTCGCTGGAGGACTGGCAATTCGTCCAGGACACGAACTCGCGCTCCACGTGGCTGCTGGCCAAGCACGCGATCCCGCTCATGCGCGAGCGCGAGGGCGCCCGCTACATCACGATCACCAACTCGACCACGACCCGGATCATCCCGCGCGCCGGGCTCTTCTCCGCCGCCAAGGCCGGGATGGAGGCGCTCACCAACTATCTGTCCTACGAGCTCGCGCCCTATGGCATCGTCGCCAACTGCGTGCGGCCGGGTCTGGTGCAGACCGAGGTCTTCAAGGTACGCCCGGATTTCGCGCACGGCGTCAACCACGAGCTGGCCGTGTCGCCGTGGCCGGGCGAGCGGATGACGACGGTCGAGAACAGCGCCGACGTCGTCGCGATGCTCTGCCTCGACGAGGCGAGCTGGATCGCGGGCCAGACGATCACCGTCGACGGCGGCTACCGGCTGTGGGGCGGCGTGGGCAGCACCCGGAGGTCCCGTGCCTGACATCGTCATCACCGGCACCGGACTGATCACGGCCGCCGGCCGGGGCGCCCGGCCCGTGCTGGACCTCATGGACAACGACCGCACCGCCGTGACGGACCGCAGCGGCATCTGGCCCGCCGCGACGATCCGGCTCGCCGAGCAGCCGTGGCCCGAGGGCTCCGCGTGGGCCAACGTCGGGAAGTACGCCAATGCGGCCGCCCACGGTGCGGTCGCCGCGGCGGGGCTCGCCCTCGACCGCGCGGGCCGCTCCGATACCTCGGTGCGCGCCGGGACGGTCATGGCCGTCGGCAGCACCGGCTCGGACGAGCTGGCCGAGGAGATGCCCCGGCTCGCCGCGCTGGCCCGGACCGACCCGCGGCCCCTGGCGCGCATGCTCTACGAGGAGGTTCCTGACTACTCGTACATCCGGGGCATCCCCTCGCAGCTGGGCCAGTTCGTGTCCCTGGCCGCCGGGTTCCGCGGGTCCAACGTGGCCGTCTACGGCGAGGCGGGCGCGGGCGGCATGAGCGCCCTCGCGGTGGCGGTCCGGCTCCTCGAGGCCGGCGAGCTGGACAGGGTCCTCGTCGCCGGCGTGGCGCCGCCGCTGTCGGCCACGGCCACCGTGACGCTGGACCAGGAGGAAGCCGTCGCCCTCGAGGCGCAGCCGGGCGCCGGGCCCTTCGACCTGACCCGGGCCGGGACGCTGCTCGGGCAGGCGGCCGCGGCGGTCGTGCTCGAACGCTCGGAGACCGCGACCGCCCCGCCGCTGGCCCGGGTGCTGGCGGCCGAGACGATCGGCGCCCGGGACCGGGTCGTGGCGGCCCGTGAGGCCGTGGATCTCGCGCTCGCCGCCGGCCCCCGCCGGGCCGATCTGTGGTGGGCCCATGGCGCCGGCACGGTCGGGGCCGACGCCGACGAGTGCCAGGCGGTGCTGCCCGCGGTGCCGGGAGTGCCGGTGACCACGAGCAAGGCGACCATCGGGAACCCGTTCGAGTGCAGCGGCATCGTCGACCTGATCCTGGCCGTCGCCACTTTGCGCCGGGGCGTCGTACCTCCGGTGGGGTTGTTGCAGAAGCTCGACCCGGCCCTCGGCTCGCCCGACGTGGTGCAGGGTGACCCGCGTGCGGTGCCGGGTCTCGGCACCGTGCTGCTCACGACCCTGAGCCACGGCACGGCGGCGCCCACCGCCGGGGCCGCTCTGATCACCCGGGAGGGACTGTGACGACGGACGACGACCGGATCGTGGTCACCGGCATGGGCGTCGTGACGCCGATCGGCGCCTCGGTCGAGAGCTTCTGGCAGGCCAATTTGGACGGCGTCTCCGGCATTCGCCGCGAGGACCGGATGGACCTGGCGGAGCTGCCCTGCGGCTGGGTCGCCGGGCTCATCCCCGAGGAGATCAAGAGGGACGTGCGCGAGCGGTACGGGCGGCCGGGCCGGTCGTGGGGCGACGCGCTCATGCACGCCGCGATCGACCAGGCGGTCGGCGACGCGGGCCTGACCGGCACCTCGGCCCGGCGCGCGGGACTGGTCTGGGCGCGCGTCTGGCCCGGCCCGAGCGGGTCGGAGCCGGCCGACTACGTGACCCACCTGCGCGAGCTCGCCGACCGGTACGAAGCCGTCGGCAACGACCCGGAAGGCGTCGTCTCCCGGCTGCGCGGCAAGCAGCTCCCGCTGGAGGTGGCCGACCTGTCCGCGTTCCCGGCGGAGGTGTCGGAGCGGCTGGGAGTGCCGGTCGTGCCGATGCGGCTCGAGGCGACCTGCGCCGGCGGCCTGCGGGCCATCGCGGAGGCCGCCCGCATGCTGCGGCTGGGCAAGGCGGAGGTGGCGATCGTGTCGGCCAGCGTCTCGCGCAACACCCCGTACGTGCTGTCCCAGTACGCCCAGCTGATGGCCCTGTCCCGCTGGAAGGGCGACCCGGAGCAGTCCTCGATGCCCTTCGACCGGCGCCGCTCCGGCATGGTCATCAACGAGTCCGCCGGTGCCGTCGTGCTCGAGACGGCGGGCCACGCCCGGCGCCGGGGCATGGACGAGGCGCACGTGGTTGTCGGCGGATGGGGTCTCGCGGTCGGCACGGATCACATGACGGCGCCCAACGCGGGAGCGGTCGAGCGGGTCATGCGGACCGCCCTCGCCGAGTCGCGCACCGCGCCGGAGGACATCGGCTCCGTCAACGCGCACGGCACCTCGACCCGGCTCAACGACGTCACCGAGGCGCGCGCCCTGCGCCGGGTCTTCGGGGAACGGCTGGCCACGCTGCCGGTCGCCGCGGTCAAGTCGCTCACCGGGCACGGCTCCGCCGCGTCCGGGGTCGTGGAGACGGTCGCCTCCGCGCTCACCCTCACCCGCGGGGTGGTGCCTCCGGTCGTCACGTGCACCGAGCCCGACCCGGCCTGCGGCGTGGCGACGGCGCTGGAGCCCCGCGAGGTGCCGGCCCGCAAGCTGCTGAAGAACTCGTTCGGCTTCGGCGGCCAGTACGCGTCCATGGTGTTCGAACGACCCGACCGGCCCCGCTCGTGAGCCTGCCGGCCGAGGTCGTCGAGGCCGCCGGGGCCCCGGTCGTCAGCATCGTCTGGCTGCACGGCATCGGTCAGGGCCCCGGGGACCTGATGCCGGTGGCCCGGCGGCTCCGGCTGCCGGAGCAGGGGGTGCGCGGGGTCTTCCCGCGCGCTCCCGGGCAGGTCGGCCCGATGCTCGGCGGCGCCGTGGCCAGCGCCTGGTTCTGGCAGCGCATCCACCGGCTGCACGAGTCCGACCTGACATCCGTCCTGGCCGCCGAGGACGCCCTGCGCGATCTGATCGGCAAGGAAGCCGCCCAGCTCGGCGGCGCCGACCGGGTCGTCCTGGCGGGCTTCTCCCAGGGCGCGGCGATGGCCCTGGTCACGGCCTTGCGGTATCCGGCCCGGCTGCGCGGCCTCGTCCTCTACGCGCCTTATCTGGTGCACACCGATTGGCTGGCGGGCAGCCGTTCGCCCGCCGGCGCCGGGCTGCCGGTCTGGATCGGCCACGGTGCCCGCGACTGGATCGTGCCGGAGGCCAGGGGGAGACGGGTACGCGACGTGCTCACCCGGTGGGGGCACGAGGTGACCTGGCAGCGGTACAGCGGCGGGCACGAGCCGTTCGCCGGCGTGCGGGAAAGTCTGCCCCGGTTCCTCGCCCGCCTCCGATGATGTCCGGCGGGTTCACACCGCCCGGACGAGCTCCTTGACCAGCGGGATCAGGGGCGGGGCGACGCTCAGCTCGCGGACGCCGGCGGTGATCAGGCGCGGGGCGGCCTGCTCGTCGGCGGCCAGTTCGCCGCAGACCGCGACCGGAGTGCCCCGGGCGTTCGCGCAGACGAAGGTGATCAGGTCGAGCACGGCCGGGTGCAGGCCGTGGCTCAGCGCCCCCAGCGCCGGGTTGCCCCGCTCGGCGGCCAGGGTGTACTGGGTGAGGTCGTTCGTGCCGATGCTGAGGAAGTCGACGTGCGGGGCGAAGTCCGCCGCCCGCAGCGCCGCCGCCGGCACCTCGACCATCATGCCGACCCGCAGCCCCGGCGGCTCGGCCCCGGCCAGCGTGCCGGCGAGGAGCCGCCGGGCCGCCAGCAGCTCGTCGACGGTCGTGATCATCGGGAACATCACGCTGACCGGCGTCTCGCGGGCGGCGCGGGCGATGGCGCGGAGCTGGGTCGTGAAGACGGCCGGGTGGGCGAGGGAGTGGCGGATGCCGCGGACGCCGAGGAACGGGTTGGCCTCGGCCGGCGCCGGGAGGTAGGGCAGCGGCTTGTCGCCGCCCGCGTCCAGGGTGCGCAGGGTGATGCGGCGTCCGCCCAGGGCCCGCGCCACGCCCAGGTAGGCGGCGGTCTGCTCGTCGGCGTCGGGGGCGGTGGCGCGGCCGAGGAAGAGGAACTCGGTGCGGACCAGGCCGGCTTCGTCCGCGCCGTTCGCCGCCGCGGCCCGCGCGTCCGCGAGGGAGCCGACGGTGGCGCCCACGGTGATCGGGGTGCCGGATCTGGTGCGCGCCGGGGCCGAGGCGCGCCGGAGCGACTGCGCGCTGCGGGTCGCGGCTGCCTCGGCCCGGGCGCGGAAGGAGGCCAGTGTCGCGGGCGACGGGTCGACGGCCACCTCGCCCGCGCCGTCCAGCGCGATCAAGGTGCCGTCGGGCACGGACAGGATGCCGGGGCCCGCGCCGGTGACGGCGGGGATGCCCCGGGCCCGGAGCAGGATCGCCGCATGGGAGGTCGCGCTGCCGCCCGCCAGGACCACGCCGGCGATCCGGGCCGGGTCCAGCGTCGCGGCCTGGGCGGGCGTGAGGTCCGGCGCGACGAGGACGCCCGATCCGGCGGGCGTGGCAGCGGGCAGCCCGAGCAGGGATCGCAGCACCTGGTCGCCCACCGCGCGGACGTCCGCCGCCCGCCCGCGCTGATAGGGGTCGCTCAGCGCCTCGAACCCGGCGGCGAGCCGGTCGACCGCCGCCGTCCACGCCGGGGGAGCGGGGGTGCCCTGTGCGATGCGGTCCCGCGCGACGGCGGCGAGATCGTCGAGCAGCAGCAGATGCGCGTCGAAGATCGGCGACCGGAACCGGGCGAGCTCCTCCCGCACGGCCGTCAGCGCCCGCTCCGACCGCTCCGACTCGGCGGCCACGTCCCCGGTGGCGCCGTCGGCGGGCGGAACGACGGCCGCGGGACTCCAGCGCAGGGCCGGCCCGATGCCGATGCCGGGGGAGCCGCCGGTCGGGGCGCCGGGCGGGGTCTCCGGGGCGTGCCCGACGAGCGCCACGATCGCGGCGACCGCTGCGTCGGCTGCCGGGCCCGAGGCGCGTACCGCCAGGTGGTGACCTTGCAGGGCGCCGAGCGTCGCCACCGCGGACAGGCTCGACGCCGGCACCCACCCCGAACCCGTGGTGGCATTGCGCAGCGAGACCCGCGCGTCGTGCCGCCGGGCCTCGGTGACCAGGCGCGCGGCGGGACGGGCGTGCAGGCCGTGCGGATCGGCGACGGTCACGGTGACCTCGGGGCCGGGCGCGGCCGGCGTACCTCCGGAAGGAGCGGAACCACCGAGATGCGCGAGCTTGCCGGCCAGGCCCGCCCCCGCCTCCTCGGCGACCTCCCGGCGATCGGCACCCGACGCGGCGGCCACCGTCGCGGCGACCAGGCCCTCGACCAGCGGTCCGGGGCACAGGGTCACGCCGCCGGCATCGTCGAGCAGCTCAAGGGCCAGCTCGGCGGAGAGCACCGCGCTGCCGAGGTCCATGAGGACGACCACGCCGTCCCCGGTGTCGGCGGCGGCGATCGCCGCGGCGATGGCCACGGCGTCGGTGCCGAGGGTGGACTCGTCCAGGCCGGCGGCGATCTCGACGGTCACCGGGGCGGACGCCATCTCCGCGGCCAGGGCCGCCGCGGCGCGGGCCAGGGGGCGGCTGTGGGAGACCACCACCAGGCCGACCGTCATGGGCCGGCGAGGGTGGCCGCGGCGGCGGTCAGCAGCAGGGTCACCGAGGTGGCGCCCGGGTCGGCGTGGCCCGCGCTGCGCTCGCCCAGGTAGCTGGCCCGGCCCTTGCGGGCGACCAGCGGGATCGTCGCCTCGCGGCCCTCCTCGGCGGCCTGGACCGCGGCGGCCAGGGCGCCGGTGAGCGGTTCGCCGGAGGCCAGGGCGTCGTCGAGGGCGTCCACGGCGGGGGTCAACGCGTCCACCATGGTCTTGTCGCCGGGCGCGCTCTTGCCGCGGGCGATCACGCCGTCGAGGCCGGCGCGGAGCACCTTGGCGAAGCCGGGGGCGTCGACGACGGTGTCCGCGGCGGCGGCCATGCGCAGGAAGGCCGTGCCGTAGAGCGGGCCGCTCGCGCCGCCCACCTTGCTGATCAGCGTCATGCCGACCTGCTTGAAGAGGGCCGACGGGCTGTCCGGCGGGTCCTGGTCGAGGGCGGCCGTCACCGCGGTGAGGCCGCGGTCCAGGTTGAGGCCGTGGTCGCCGTCGCCGATCGCCGCGTCGAGGTCGGTGAGCAGCTCTCTGTTCTCCCGGACCAGCCGGGCGAACTCCCGCACCCACGCGGTCAGGGCCGCCGTCTCCATCGGCTCAGACCCCCCACCGCAGCGCCGGGGTCCGCACGGGAGCGTCCCACAGGCGCAGCAGCTCCTCGTCCGCCTTGAGCAGGGTGACCGAGCATCCGGCCATGTCGAGGCTGGTGATGTACGGCCCCACGAGCGACCTCGCCACCGGCACACCGGCCTTGGCGAGCAGCCGGCCGACCTCGTGGAACATCACGTACAGCTCGATCAGCGGCGTGGCACCCATGCCGTTCACGAACGCGATGACCGGGCCGCCGCTGTAGTCGAGGTCGGCGAGGATCGGCGTGACGAGCAGGTCCGCGATCTCGCTCGCCGGGGCGACCGGGACGCGGCGGCGTCCGGGCTCGCCGTGGATGCCGATGCCGACCTCCATCTCGCCGTCCGGCAGGTCGAACGTCGGCCTGCCCGCCGCGGGCACCGTGCACGAGGTGAGGGCGACGCCCATGCTGCGCCCGTGGGCGTTGACCCTGCGGGCGACGCCGGCGACCTCGGCCAGCGGGCGGCCCTCCTCGGCGGCGGCCCCGGCGATCTTCTCGACCAGGACCGTCACGCCGACGCCGCGGCGCCCGGCGGTGTAGAGGCTGTCCTGCACGGCCACGTCGTCGTCGGTGACCACGGTCGCGACGCTCACGCCGGTCTCGGCCTCGGCGATCTCGGCGGCCATGTCGAAGTTCATGATGTCGCCGGTGTAGTTCTTCACGATGTGCAGCACCCCGGCGCCGCCGTCCACGGCCCGCGTCGCGGCGACCATCTGGTCCGGCACGGGCGACGTGAAGACCTCCCCGGCGCACGCGGCGTCGAGCATGCCCGGCCCGACGAACCCGGCGTGCAGCGGCTCGTGCCCCGATCCACCCCCGGAGACCAGACCCACCTTCCCCCGTACGGGCGCATCGCCGCGCACCACGACCCGGTGCTCGTGGTCGACGCGCAGCTCGGGGTGGGCGGCGGCGAGGCCCAGCAGGGCGTCGGGGACGACCTCGGCGGGGTCGTTGATGAGCTTCTTCATGGGTGGCTCCTCCCCGCCCCTCAAGCTACGCCGCCCGCCCGCGCGTTTCGAGGTCTTGTTTTCACGACATTCCGTCGCTATGGGTCACATCGCCGCCCGGGCCGGGCTGGCGCGCAACACGCTCTACAACTACGGCGCGGACAAGAGCGCGCTGGTCCTGGCGCTGGTCGAGCGGGCGGGCCGGCCGGCGGTCGAGCGGGTGGCCGCCGTCGCCGGGCGTCAGGAGGCCCCGGCGCCCGCACGGCTCGGGGAGATCGCCGGGGTGGTGCTGGAGGCCTTCCGTGACCCGGTGCTGCAGCTGATGTTCCGGCCGGTCCTCGCCGGGCCGAAGGGCGCGGGCGGCCCGATGCACGAGATCGTGGCCGGGGTCGCCGCCGTCGTCCGGCAGGGCATCGCGCGCGGCGAGTTCCGGGACGTCGGCGACGTGCCGCTCGTGGTGGAGCTGCTTTCCGGGGTCATGCGCGCGGGCGCCGAGCGCATCGGGCGCGACCCGGCCGCCCTCCCGGCCACCCTCGGCGCGGCGCGGGAGGTCGTGCTGCGGTCGCTGGCCCCGTGAGCGTCACGCCGCGACGACGGGGTGCCGGACTACGGCGTCGAAGAGATAGCCCAGCTCGTTGTAGGTGGCGACGTCGGGCTGCACGTTCCCGTGGACGTCGGCGGCCCGCGCCAGCAGGGTGTGCTCGCCGGCGGCGGGCCGCCAGTCGAGCTCCCAGCTCTGCCAGGCGACGCCGGGGCCGGTCTTGCGGGCTCGGCGCCACGTGGCGCCTCCGTCCGTACTGATGTCGGTGTGCTTGATCGGCCCGGCGGCGGACCAGGACCGTCCGGTCAGGCGGGTGGTCCGCCCCGCGGGCAGGGTGGTGCCGCGGTCCAGCTCGAAGGCGCTCTTGATGGTCTGCCGGTCGAACGGCTGCCCCTCCGCGGGGAAGCCCGGGCCGAAGAGCCGGTAGAACTGCGTGTTCCACGGCGAGAAGAGCGGCTCGGCCGACACCTCGATGCTGCCCAGCCACTTGATCGAGGCGATGCCGATCCAGTGCGGGACGATCAGGCGGACCGGCGCGCCGTGGTCCGGGGGCAGGGGCTCACCATTCATCTCGTACGCCACCAGGACGTCCCGCAACGCCTTGCGCACCGGCAGCGGGCGGCGGACCGGGCCGAGGTCCACGCCGCCGGTCACGTAGTGCGGGTCCAGGCCGGACGGCAGCACGTCGACGGCGTCGGGGCGCAGGCCGGCGTGGTGCAGGAGGGTGGCCAGCCGCACCCCGCGCCAGCGGGCGACCCCGATCGCGCCGAGCTGCCAGGCGGTGCCCGACACGGTCTGGCCCTGCTGCGTGGTGAAGAAGCTCCGGCCGTTGCCCGCGCACTCGACGGCGGTGGTCATGGTGGTCGCGGGGAGGGCGCGCAGCTGCCCGTACGTGTAATCGACCGGCCCCCGCCGCAGCCCGGCGCCGGTCAGGTGCAGCCGCCACGACGCCTGGTCGATGATCGGGGTGCTCGTGTGGTTGCGCACGAAGAAGCGGTCGATCGGCACCAGGGGGCCCTGCCCGGCCAGCGCCGACCAGCGGGTCTCGGCGTTCGTGCCGAAGACGGTGAACAGCTCCGGAGGCAGCGGCTTGACGATCGGGGCGGCGGCGGCGGCAGCGGCGGCCGCCGTGGGGGCCAGCGCCATGCCCGCACCGGCGAGCGCGCCGAGTCTGAGCAGGTCACGACGGGAGAAGCCGCGTGCCTCGCCGGCCAGCCACTGGCCCAGGCGCCGCCGGTCGTACGTGCCCTCGTCCATCGCTGACGCTCCTCTGTGTACGCACGGTCATCGCCACGAGCATGGTAAACCGATCGGCGCGATAGGAGAAGAAAACGGCCTCGCGCATACCCGTCCTCAGGGGCTTCATGCAGGCGATTCCTGCCAGAATTTGCACAACGGCAAGGAGGTAGTACGGGCGATCGACGGGGTAGGTGAACGGGCGTAGCACACACGGACGAACCACCTTGGAGGTTGCCATGAGTGACCCGTACACGGGCGCACGCGCACCGGACGAGTCGCAGCCGTACGGCGAGGTCCCGATCACGCCGGCATATCCCGCCACCACCGTTCCCGCCGAGCCGGTCTACGCGACCACGTACCCCGCGGCGACGACCACCACGGGTGACGACAGCACCGGCGGCGGGGTCAAGGAGAAGGCCTCGGAGGTCAAGGACCAGGCCAAGGAGGTCGCCGGCCAGTCGAAGCAGGCCGCCGGCCAGGCCGCGGGCGAGGTCAAGGACACGGTCAAGGAGCAGGCGCACCGCGTCGGGTCCGAGGCGAAGACCCAGGCCCGCAGCGTCGCCTCCGACGTGCGCGACCGGGTCACCGGCGAGGCGAAGAGCCAGACCGACCGGCTCTCCGGCACGGTCCGCGAGATCGCCGGCCAGCTCGACGAGATGCGCGGCGACCGCGCCGAGGGCCCGGCCGCGGCCGTGGTCTCCCGGGTCGCCGACGGCGGCCGCCAGTTCGCCGACTACCTCGACCGCAACGGCCCCGAGGGCGTGCTGCGCGAGGTCGGCGACTTCGCCCGCCGCCGCCCCGGCGCCTTCCTCGCGACCGCGCTGGCCGCCGGCTTCGTCGTCGGCCGCCTGGGCAAGGGCGTCATGAAGGCCGACGAGGTCTCGCACGAGGACGCCAAGCCCTCGACCGACCAGTTCAGCTCCTACGAGCAGGCCTCGTACGACCAGGCGTCGTACAACCAGGCCACGCCGGCCACCGGCTACCCGGCGACCACCACCGGCTACACCACCACCACGGGTACGGAGTACGCCGCGACCGGCACGGGTACGCCCGCCGTCGTCGAGGAGGACTACGTCGTGGTGGAGGAGCGTCCGGGCGGTCTGCGATGACCGCGCCGTACCCGGCCGACCGCGAGGAGCAGGTCACCAACTCCTCCGTCGGTGAGCTCATCGGCAACATCAGCGACGACCTCTCGCAGCTGTTCCGCCAGGAGGTCGAGCTGGCCAAGGTGGAGCTCAAGCAGGAGGCGTCCAAGGCGGGCAAGGCCGCCGGGATGCTCGGCGGGGCCGGGTTCGCCGGCTACCTCGCCGTCGTCCTGCTCAGCTTCGCGATCGTCTTCGGCCTGGGCAACGTGATGGACCTCGGCTGGGCCGCGCTCATCGTCGCGGTGCTCTGGGGCATCGCCGGTGCCGTGCTCTACAGCATCGGCCGCAAGCGGCTCAAGACAGTCGACCCCGTTCCGCGGCGTACCGCCGACACGTTGAAGGAGGACGCCCGATGGCTGAAGAACCCGACCGGCTGAGGCAGGAGATCGAGCAGACGCGGGCCAAGATGACGCGCGACGTCGACCTGCTGGCCGAGAAGACCAGCCCCAAGCAGGTCGCCCGCCGCCGCTGGACCGCGGTGAAGGAGAAGGTCATGGGAAGCACCGAGACAGTGCAGGACAAGGCCGGCTCGGCCGCCGGGACGGTCAGCGACAAGGCGCATGCCGCCGCCGGGACCGTCAGTGACAAGGCGCACTCCGCCGCCGGGACCGTCCAGGACGCGGCGAGTTCCGCGGCCGGCACGGTTCAGGAGAAGGCGCATGACGTCGCGGACGCCGTGAAGGGCGCGCCGTCGGCCGCCAAGCAGCAGGCGCAGGGCAACCCCCTGGCCGCGGGCATCATCGCCTTCGGCGTGGGCCTGCTCGCCTCGACGCTCATCCCGGCCACCGAGGCCGAGAAGCGCGCCGGGGAGCAGCTCAAGGAGCGCAGCGGGGACCTGACCGACAAGGTCAAGGAGGTCGCCACCGAGATCAAGGACGACCTGCAGGGTACGGTCCAGCAGGCCGCCGGTCAGCTCAAGGAGACCGCGACCGACGCCGCGCAGACGACCAAGCAGCAGGCGCAGTCCTCGGCGCAGGACGCCAAGGAGACCAGCCGCGACGCGGTGCAGAGCGCCCGATCCTGACGGCGTGACACCAACGCCGGGCCGCCCTCGCGGCCCGGCGTTTGTCGTGTCCGACGGCGGGAACCACCCGGGTCGAGAGAGGGGATCATCATGAAGCTCGGATACAAGCTGTCGGCCGAGGGTTTCGGCCCCAAGGAGCTGATCCGGCAGGCCGTCCGCGCCGAACAGGCCGGCTTCGACTTCGTCGAGATCAGCGACCACTACCACCCGTGGCTGGACGTGCAGGGGCACTCGCCGTTCGCCTGGACCGTCCTCGGGGCCATCGCGGCGAAGACCGAGCGCATCGGCCTCGCCACGGGCGTCACCTGCCCGACCGTCCGCTACCACCCGGCGATCATCGCCCAGGCGGCGGCGACCCTGGCGATCACCTCGGACAACCGCTTCACGCTCGGCATCGGCTCCGGCGAGCGGCTCAACGAGCACGTCGTCGGCCAGGGCTTCCCGAGCGTCCGCGGGCGCCAGGAGCGGCTGCGCGAGGCGCTGGAGATCATCAAGCTGCTGTGGCAGGGCGGCTACCAGTCGTACGAGGGCAAGCACCTGCAGCTCGAGGACGCCCGCGTCTTCGACCTGCCCGACGAGCTCCCGGTGATCGCGGTCGCCGCGGGCGGCAAGGACGCCGCCAAGGTCGCCGCCGAGCTGGGCGACGGCCTCTTCGCCACCGAGCCGCGCGCCGACCTCGTCGAGGCCTACGGCGGCGCCGGCGGCTCCGGCCCGAAGTACGCCGAGGTGCCCATGGCCTGGGCCGAGACCGAGCAGGCCGGCATCGACGAGGTCCTCAGGACGACCCGCTGGGCGCTCACCGGCTGGAAGGTCATGAGCGAGCTCCCCAACCCGGTCAACTTCGACGCCGCGTCGCAGACCGTGCGCGCCGAGGACGTCCGGGGCCAGTTCGCCCTCGGGCCCGACCCGCAGCCGTACGTGGACTCGGTGCGCGAGTACACGAAGGCCGGCTTCGACCACATCGTGCTGCAGAACGCGGGCCCCGACCCGGACGGCTTCATCGACTTCTTCGCCAAGGAGCTCGGCGACAAGCTCCGCGCCCTCTGACCGTCGTCACTCACCGCGCGTCCCGGACCGTTCCCGGTCCGGGACGTGTGTCGTCAGCCGCCCTCCGCGACGGTCAGCTCGACCGGAACGCTGACCAAGGTGGCCAGCCGTTGGTGGAGCTGGTACCGGCCGGGCTCGGGGAGCGGGCCGCTGGCCTGGCCGTCCGCGCAGAGCGCGGCCCGCGTAGCAGTGCCCCGTCCGGCGCCGGGTTTGAGTGACCTTGCCGTGGGAACCCCCGGATCCGGTCAGGCGTGGGAGGTCAGATGCGGCTCAGGCGCAGCAAGCTGGACAAGCCCGGGTACGGGCGGCGGCGCAGCGGCAAGGGCTTCCGCTATGTCGATCAGCACGGCGACCCGGTGCGCGAGACCGGCGAGGTGCGGCGGATCAAGGCGCTCGTGATCCCGCCGGCCTGGGAGGACGTGTGGATCAGCCCGGATCCCCGCGGGCACATCCAGGCCCTCGGGACCGACGCGGCCGGGCGCAAGCAGTATCTCTACCACCCGGAATGGCGCGTCGCCCGGGACGAGAAGAAGTTCGAGCACGCGGCCGAGGTCGCGGAGCGGCTGCCCGAGATCCGGCAGCGGCTCTGCCACGACCTGAGCGGACGGGGGCTGACCCGGTGCCGGGTGCTCGCCGCGATCGCCCGGCTGCTCGACATGGGCGCCTTCCGGGTCGGCAGCGACCAGTACGCGCAGCGGGAGCAGGACCCGTCCTTCGGGCTGTCGACGTTGCGGCCGGAGCATGTGCGTACGCAGGGGGCCTGTGTGGTCCTGGAGTTCGTCGGCAAATCGGGCAAGGAGCACGCGACGCCGGTCGAGGACGGCGAGGTGTGCCAGGTGCTGCGCGACCTGCGGAGGCGGCGCCGGGGCGAGGAGCGGCTGTTCGCCTACTGGGAGCCGGGCGCCCGGCGCTGGCGGGAGGTGCGCGCCGACGAGGTCAACGAGTACCTGCGGGAGATCAGCGGCGAGCAGATGAGCGCCAAGGACTTCCGGACGTGGCACGGGACGGTGAAGGCGGCCGCGGAGCTGGCGGATGCCGGGCCGGCGTCGTCGCCCACCGCTGCCCGGAGGAACGTCTCCCACGCGATGAAGGAGGTCGCCGAGCTGCTGGGCAACACGCCCGCCGTGGCGCGCAGCTCGTACGTCGACCCCCGGGTGGTCGAGGCGTACGAGAAGGGGGAGACCGTCGACGAGCCCACCGACGAGGCCGTGCTGGATCTGCTCGGCCGGTAAAGTTCACTTTCCCGTCACCGGTGCCGATGGGCTGGAACGCTACGGTTGCCGGACCAGCGGGAGGGGTGAACCGCCAGTGGCTCATCTGCTGATGGACTTCGGAGAAGTGATCAGCGTCGCCCAGCACGAGAGCGACGTCCGGTCGATGGCCCTGGCCGCCGGGGTGCCCCCGGCCGAGTTCACCACCCGCTATTGGGAGTGCCGCCGCGACTACGACTGCGGGCTGAGCGCCCTCGGCTTCTGGACCGACGTGCTCGACGGGCCGCCCGGCGGCCAGCTGCTCGCCCACCTCGTCGAGCGGGACGTCGCCAGCTGGCTGCACCTCAACCCGGCGACGATGCAGCTGCTCGGCCGGGTGCATGCGGCCGGCGTACCCACGTCGTTGCTGTCGAACGCCCCGCGCGAGCTGGCCCGCGAGCTGGACCGGCACCCGGCCCTGACGACCTTCGCCCACCGGCTCTTCAGCGCCGACCTGGGCGTCGCGAAGCCGGACCCGGCCGCCTACCTGAAGGCGCTGGCCGTGCTCGGGGAGGACCCGGCCGACGTGGTCTTCGTCGACGACCGCGCCGAGAACGTGGCGGCCGCGGCCGCGCTGGGCATCCGGGCGATCCGCTTCGAGGAGACGGCCGACTGTCTCACCACGATCGAGAGGGCCGTCCTCGGCCCGGCCTAGGCTCTCTTCCTCCGGACGGCCAGGGCCAGGGGAACCAGCGTCGGGCCGGTCACCGCGACGAACACGGCGATGACGCCGAGGTCCGGCCACGTCGGCTCGCCGTCGACGGCCCGGGCCAGCGGGTGCAGCGACAGCATGCCGACGGGCGTCGCGAGGATCAGCAGCGCCCAGCCGCCGCGCCTGCCGGCCACGGCGAGCGCCGTCACGACCACCAGGAGAGCGGTCCCGGCCACGGCGAGCACCCGGGTGGGCTGCGGGCCGTAGTAGTCGCCGCCGGGCAGCAGCCACACGGCCGCGATGCCGGTCACCGTGCCGAGGGCGGCGGGCAGCACGCGTACGGTGGCCGGCGCGCGCCCGGACACGGCCAGCGCGACCACCCCGAGCGCCACCTGCGGCACCAGCACGAACACCGGCGGCCGCGGCAGGCCCGTCAGCGCGGCCACCGGGAGCACCGCGACGGTCAGCGCGAGAGCCCCGCCGACCGCGACCCGCGTCCACGCCCCGCCGACGGCGTAGCCCAGGGCGGCGACCAGCCACGCCAGCCAGGCCACGATGCCCAGCGACGCGAACGGCCCGGCGCCGGGCCGGAACGGCAGCGGCTGCACCTCGACCACCGACCAGGCCGCCGCGAGCGCGGTCGCCGTCAGCAGCGCGAGCGCCGCGGCCAGCCGGAACCCGGGCAGCAGCGCGGCGGCACCCGTCGACCGCAGATGCTGCCGCACGCCACCGGCGGCGAGGTCGGCCACGTCCGCGGCGGACGGCCAGCGGCGGCCCGGCTCGGCCAGATCCAGGTACGTGCCGACGACCTCCCGCCCCCGGCCCAGCCAGTGGTCCGCCGGGTAGCACAGGCGCACGAGAGCCAGGTACCGGCGCTCCAAGTCGTCCATGGCGCGTCAATATAACGGCATCAGGCGCCCACCAGCGCGGGGCTGAGGCGGCCGTCGCGCAACTCGAGGATCGCGGACACCTCGGTCAGCCCCTCCGTGCGGTGCGTCAGCAGCAGGACGGTACGCCCCCGGGCCGCCGCGAGCAGGTCGGACATCAGCGCGGCGGCGGCCGCCTCGTCGAGGCCCTCGGTCGGCTCGTCCAGGATCAGCAGCTCCGGATCGGCCAGCAGCGCCCGCGCGGTCGCCAGCCGCCGGCGCTGACCGCCGGAGATCGTGCTGCCGCCGGACCCGAGCCACGTGTCCAGGTCCCACGTCGGGAGGCCCACCCGGGCGAGCGCCGCGCGCAACTCACCGTCGGTGGCGTGCGGCCTGGCGAGACGCAGATTCTCCCGTACGGTCGACGCGAACACGTGGTCGGCGGCGTCCCCGACGAGAATCGTCCGCCCGGGTCTCGTCACGTCACCGGCGCGCGGTTCGAGGAGCCCGGCCAGCACGGCGGCGAGGGTCGACTTGCCGCCGCCCGAGGGGCCGAGGATCGCCACGCTCGTGCCGCGGGGGATGTCGAGGTCGAGGCCGTGGAGGGCCGGGGGCTGGTCCGGGTCCCAGCCGGCGACAAGGGTGCGTACCCGGGTGTCGCCGGTCTTGATCCTGGACGCCCGGACGGCGGGCGGCTGCTCGATCCCGGCCAGGCGCTCGTCGGCTCCGCGGGCGCGGCGGCGGGCGACGGCGGCGTCGGGCAGGGTGGCGATCGGCTCGCCCAGCGCGACGACGGCCAGCAGCAGGACCGCGGCCCACTCGGCGTTCGCGGCCGGCAGCAGCACGAGGGCCGTACCGGCGACGGCGACGCCCCAGCCCAGCACGCCGACAGCCGCCGCGGTCCCCGCGGACCGGGCCGCCCGCGCCTCGAGCCGTTCCAGGGCCCGGCTGCGCTGTGCGGGCACCGGCGAATCCTGCCCGGCCAGCTCCTCGATGCCGTCGACCGTCTCCACGACGGCGTCCCGCAGCTCGGCGCGCGCCCGGCCGGTGGCGGCGTCCACGCGTCCGGCCTGCCAGGCGGCGAGCGCCGGAGCGAGCACACCGGAGATCAGCAGCCCGGCGCCCAGCGGCACGGCCAGCAGCGGGCTGACCCCCACGGCGACGCCGGTGCCCACGAGCAGCGTGATGGCGGCCGTGAGCAGGGGCAGCCGGCCGCGCAGCAGACCGTCCGTGCGGGCGTCCACGTCGTCGGCGACCTTGGTGAGCAGGTCGCCGCGCCGGTGCATCGTGGGCCCCGGCACGCGGGGGATGAGCCCCGCGTACACCCGGGCGCGCCACTCGCCGAGCCGGGCGAAGGCGGCGTCGTGGGCGACGAGACGTTCGAGGTAGCGCAGCAGGGGGCGGGCCACGGCCGAGCCGCGGACCAGCACGACCGCCGTGGACAGGGTGAGGACCGGGGGCAGTGAGGAGGCGCGGACCAGCAACCACGCGGCGGCGCCGGTCAGGACGATGCCGGCCAGCGAGGACGCCGCCCCGAGGCCGACCGCCGCCGCCGGCGTGACCATCGGCCGCCGGCGCGGCCTTCGGGCAACGGCCTCGATCGTGTCGGCGGCGCGGCCGGCAACCGGTGTGGTCCCGTCGGCGGCGCGGCCGGCAACCGGTGTGGTCCCGTCGGCGGCGCGTCCGGCAACCAGCGTGGTCGCGTCGGTGGCGAGTCCGGGGGCCGGCGTCATGACATCGTCGCCCGTCGATCCACCCCGCCCTCCCAGGGGGAGCCCCCGCTGGTCAGTGTGGGGCAAGGACGCGCCCTCGCGCTCCACCTCCTGTGGACAACCGGCCGCTGTGGACAACTCCGCCCCCTCGTCCGCCCGCGTGACCAGCGCAGATGCCTCCACGGGCGGCGTCGCGCCCTCCGGCGGGGTCACGTCCACGATGCGGTCGGCGGCGGCGAGCAGCGCCGGTCGGTGCGCCACCACCAGCACCGCGCACCCCCGCGCGGCGGCGGCCCGGAGCTGGTCGATCACCAGCTGCTCCGACGCGGCGTCCAGGTGGGCGGTCGGTTCGTCGAGGAGCAGGACGGCCGGCTGCCGGGCCGCCGCGCGGAGCAACGCCGCCAGGGCCAGCCGCTGGCGCTGGCCCGACGACACGCCCGCGCCCGCCTCGCCGAGCACGGTCGACGGGGTCAGCTCGTTCTCCAAGCCGACGGTGGTCAGGGCGGCGTGGACGCCGGCCTCGGACAGGCCGGGGAAGACGTCGGCGACCGTGCGGGTGTGGGGGAGGGCCGGGCGCTGCGGCAGGTACAGGACGCCCGGCCCGGTCAGTTCGACGCGCCCGGCGGTGAGCGGCTGAAGGCCCGCCAGCACGCGCAGCGTCGTCGTCTTGCCCGCGCCGGACTCGCCGCGCAGGGCCACGATCTCGTGGTCGCGGACGGCCAGCGCCGGCAGGTCGAGCACCGGGCGGTCGCCGTGGCTGACGCTCAGGCGGGCGGCGTACAGGCCGGGCCGCCCGGCGGAGAAGGCCACGGGTGAGACGAAAGCGTCGTCGGTCAGCACCTCGTTCACGTCTCCGATCACCGCGGACGCGTCCGCGCTCGCATGGAAGCGGGCCGCCATCTCGCGCAGCGGCCGGTACGCCTCGGGGGCCAGCAGGATGACGAGCAGGGCCGCGCCGAGGCCCATGGAGCCGTTCGCCACGCGCAGGCCGGCCTCGACGGCGATGAGGCCGACGGACAGCGTGCCCACGAGGTCGAGGGCGGTGGAGGAGAGGAACGCGACGCGGAGCACCCGTACGGTGGCGGTCCGGTGTTTGTCGGTCATGTCCCGCACGACCTCGGTCTGGCGGGCGGCGCGGCCGAAGATGCGCAGGGTGGGCAGGCCGCGGACCACGTCGAGGAAGTGGCCGGCGAGGCGCGCGTCGGCCTGCCACGCCTGCTGGGCGCGGGCCGCGGTGGCCCAGCCGATGAGGGCGCCCAGCACCGGCAGCAGCGGCAGGGTGACCAGGGCGATCAGCGCCGACGCGGGGTCGACGAGGAACATCGCGACCAGGACGAGCGGCGGCAGGGCCACGCCGAGCACGAGCGCCGGCAGGTAGCCGGAGAACCACGGCTTGAGCGCGTCGAGCCCGGACGTGAGCACGGCGGTGAGGCGCCCGCTGCCGTACGAGGCGACCCAGGCCGGCCCGTGCCGCAGGGTGGCCGCGAGCACCGATCGGCGCAGCTCAC
The DNA here is from genome assembly GCF_030757795.1 of Actinoplanes oryzae. Taxonomy (GTDB): domain Bacteria; phylum Actinomycetota; class Actinomycetes; order Mycobacteriales; family Micromonosporaceae; genus Actinoplanes. The sequence continues at coordinate 21,226 of NZ_JAUQWH010000005.1, read as the reverse complement.
CGGTGACGCGGGCGGCCGTGCGCTGGGCGACCACCTGCTCGGCCCAGGTGAGCGCGCCGCGCAGCGCGAAGGCCGTCACGAGCAGGCCGATCGCCTCGCGCCCGGTGACGATGCGGGCCAGGGCGACGGCGAGGGTCACGGTGGCTGCCGCCTGTCCGGCTCCGATCAGGGCGGAGACCCCGATTCCCGTACGTCCGGAGCGCGCGTGCCGCAGCAGCCGCGGATCGATCGGCGCCCGGCTGACGGCGGCGCTCACGAGGGGACCCGTTCGCTGGCGACCCGCTTGCGGAACACCCAGTACGAGAACGCCTGGTACACCAGCACCCCGGGCAGCACGACCGCCCCGACGACCGTGATCAGCTTGAGGGCCGAGTCCGTCGCCGCGGCCCCGTCGCGGGTCAATGACCACGCGTCGTTCAGCGTCGACCGCAGGACCACGTCGCCGTGCACGGTGAACACCGCGACGGTTCCCAGGGCGACCCCGGCGGCGGTGACAGCGAAGGCGAGCAGTTCTCGCCGGGAGATCACCGCGACAACCGCTGCCAGGGCGGCGGCGACAAGCATCAGCCGATGATTAGTGAGCAGGCCCAGGGCGACCAGGGCAACCGCGCCGGCCACAGCCAGCCGCACGGCGAACGTGCGAGCCCGTGCGCGCACCGGGCCGCTGGTCCGCAGCGCGAGGAACGTGGATCCCAGCAGGAGCGCCGCGAGGAAGGCGATCAGCGCGCCGACGAGGGCGGGCATCGAGAACAGCGGCCCGAGCGTGCGGCCGAGACCCGTACCGGTGACCTGTCCGTCGGCGCCCAGGGCCAGGCCGTGGGTGAGAATGCCGAGGACCGCGCCCCACAGCAGCACGATGCCCGCCGAGGAGGCGGCCAGGGCGGCGTCGGCGCGGCGGCGGTAGCGCTCGCCGTCGCCCTTGCCGCGGAACTCCAGCGCCACGCCGCGCACGGCGAGCAGCAGCAGGATCGCGACCATGGGGAGGTAGAGCGCGCTGAGCATGGCCGCGTACCAGTCCGGGAACGCGGCGAAGGTCACGCCGATCGCCGCGACCAGCCAGACCTCGTTGCCGTCCCAGAAGGGGCCGACCGTGCGGACGATCGCGCCGCGCTCGTGGTCGTCCCGGCCGAGGGCCGGGCCGAGGATGCCGACGCCGAAGTCGAAGCCCTCGAGCACGAAGAACAGCACCCAGCAGAGGACGACGAGCGAGAACCAGAGGGTGACCACGACGATCTCCTAGTAGACGGGGGCCGGCTCGTTGTCCTCGGCCGGAGCGGTCTCCGGCGAGGGGTGCAGCCGCTGGCGGGAGAGGTGGCGGACCAGGCGGTACCAGACGACGGCGAGGATGCCGTAGATCAGCGCGAAGCCGGCCAGGGACGCGAGCACCTCGCCGCTGGTCAGCCCCGGCGAGATGCCGTCGGCGACCTTGCTGATGCCGAAGGCGATCCACGGCTGGCGGGCCGTCTCGGTGAAGATCCAGCCGAAGGTGTTCGCCGCGGCGGGCAGCAGGGGGATCAGCGGCAGGAAGCGCATGAGCTGCCGGTCGTACCAGCGCTTCGGCTCGCGGCCCTTGCGGGTGAGCCACAGGTAGTACGCGGCCACGAGCATCGCCACCATGCCGATGCCGATCATCGCGCGGAACGTCCAGAAGGCAACCGGGATCATCGGGATGTAGCTGCCCGCGCCGTACTGGGCGGCGTACTGCTCCTGCAGGTTGTTGATGCCCTGCACCTCGGAGTTCCAGTCGCCGGTCGCGAGGATCGACAGCAGGTGCGGGATGTCGATGGTGAAGTAGGGCTCGCTGCCGTCGAGCTTGCCCAGCGCGAAGGCGGAGAAGGGCGCGCCGGTCGTCGTCTCGTAGAGCGCCTCGGCGGCGGCCATCTTCATCGGCTGCACCTCGGTCATGACCTTGCCGAGGTGGTCGCCGGTGATCGCGGTGAACGCACCACCCACGACGGTCAGCCAGGCCCCCAGCCGCGCCAGCGTACGGAACCCCGCCTCACCGGCAGCCTTGAAGCGCCACACGCCGATCGCCAGCAGCAGCGATCCGCCGGCCATGAGCGCGCCCGCCATGGTGTGCGGGAAGGCCGCCAGGTTGACCTTGTTGAGCAGCAGCGCCCCGAAGTCGTCGAGGTGCGCGCGCCCGGTTTCGGGGTCGAGCGAGTAGCCGACCGGGTGCTGCATGAACGAGTTCGCGGCCAGGATGATGAAGGCCGACAGGACCGTGCCGACCGCGACGATCACGATCGTGGCGGCGTGCACCTTGCGGGGCAGCCGGTCCCAGCCGAAGTACCACAGCGCCAGGAACGTGGCCTCGAGGAAGAACGCCAGCATGCCCTCGATCGCCAGGGTCGGCCCGAAGACGTCGCCGTAGAACTTGGCGAAGTTGCTCCAGCCGAGCCCGAACTGGAACTCCTGGACGAGGCCGGTCACCACGCCGACGGCGAAGGTGACGATCAGCAGCTTGCCGACGAACTTCGTCAGGTCCTTGTACTTGTCGTTCCCGGTGCGCAGCCACGTGAGCTGCAGGCCCGCCGCGGTGGCGGCCAGGCTGATCGACAGCGGCACGAAGAAGTAGTGGTAGATCGTCACGACCGCGAACTGCAGCCGGGTCAGGTCGAGCACGTCCACGGAATGCCCCCTCTACGACGTCTCGTAGTAGATACTACGCGTCGTAGTACGACGGCGTGCAGTAGACTCCCTCACATGGCACTCGGCGACCTCGAACGCGACATCATGCAGCAGCTGTGGACGGCGAAAGAGCCGCTCACCGTGCGGCAGGTGCACGAGGCGCTCAGCGGGAGCCGCGAGCTGGCCTACACGACCGTCATGACCGTGCTCGACCGGCTCGCCAAGAAGGGCGTGGTCACCCAGCACAAGAAGGACCGCGCCTACCGGTACGCGCCGGCGCAGTCCCGCGAGGAGATGACGGCGGCCCTCATGCTCGACGCCCTCAGCGCGGCCCCCGACGGCGTGCGCGACGCGGCTCTGGCGCATTTCGTCGGCCGGCTCGACCCGGGTGCCCTGACCGCCGCGATCGACGCGGCACGGAAGGAATCGGCCCCCGGCTCGTGACGGCGCTGCTGCTCGGCGCCCTCGGTCTGACCCTGTCCCTGCTGGTGCCGGGCTGGCTCGCGCGCGCCCGGTGGACCTCCCGGGCGCCGGGCGCGGCGATCGTCCTCTGGCAGGCGATCACGCTGACCGGCATCCTGTGTGCCCTCGGCGTGGCCCTGGCCGGCCCGCAGGAGCTGGTCGACGAGCTCGGCTCCGGCCGTCCCGTCGGCTCGGCCGCCCTGATCTTCGCCCTCGCGGTGGCCACGCTGATCATCGTCCGGCTGCTGGTGTCGCTGGTCCGGGTCAGCCTGCGCTCCCGGGCCCGCCGCGCCCGGCATCGGATGCTCGTCGACCTGCTCGACAGCGCGACCGGCCGCGACGAGCTCCCCGCCGAGCTGCGCATCCTGGACGGGCCGCTGCCGTTCGCGTACTGCGTGCCGGGGCGCAGCCCGCGGGTGGTGCTCAGCGGCTCCGCCCTGAAGGTGCTGGACGAGCGGCAGGTCGCCGCGGTGATCGCCCACGAGCAGGCGCACCTGCGGCAACGGCACGAGCTGGTGATGGAGTCGTTCACGGCGTTCTACCGGGCGGTGCCGCGGCCGCTGCGCAGTCGCGTACCCCTGGAAGCGGTCCATCTGCTCCTGGAGATGGTCGCCGACGACGCGGCCCGGCGCCGCAGCGGGCCGGCCGCCCTGCGCTCGGCGCTGGAGGTGCTCGGCGACGCGGTGAGCCCGGCGGCCCCCGAGGACCTGAGCGGCTCCGCGGCCGCGGAGCGGGCCCGGCGGCTGGAACGGCTGTCGGGGGCGGACACCCGGTCCGTCGTCGTGGAGGCGTGCGCGGGGGGCCTCGCGGCCGGATTGCTGGTGCTACCCACAGTGATCCTGGTGGTGCCCTGGCTCGACCGGGCACTCACGGCATGGCCCTGGTGACTACTCACCGTCATAGTCGGTGACGTGAAGTACGGGGTGCCGACCAGCCGTTCAGTTCGGCAAAGATCCGGAGTACGGTGGGTCCGGCCTGTCGGTCCCCCCTCGCTCGAGCCCCGGGCGAACCGGCACGGCACCGCCTAATCCAGCAGCGCTCGGCGCTGCAGTTATGAGCCGGGGACCCACCGTTCCTGGGGTGAAGCCGCAGCAGCATCGCGGCCGGGCGCGCTTCCCGTCCGAACCCGTCAGCTAACCCGGTCGGCGGCTGAGGGAAGAAAGGACACTGCACCTAGGTGAGACGGATTGGGGCGCGGCGCGCCACGATTCTGCGCGGGTTGCTCGGTGTCGTCGCGGCCGTCGGGGTGCTTCTGGTGCCCACCGCGGCTCATGCGACGCCGTCACCCGGGAGCATCGAGAAGCAGATCGATGAGCAGTGGAACAAACTCGAGCCCATCATCGAGGAGTACAACAAGGTCCACGTCGAGCTGGGCAAGAACCAGGCCCAGCTCAAGAAGGTCAACAAGAAGCTGGCCCCGCTGCAGCTTCAGGTCGACCTCGCCATGGCGCAGGTGGGTGGCATGGCGGCCGACGCGTACAAGCAGGGTTCCCCGGGCGCGCTGAAGGCGATTCTGCTGGAGGGCAACCCGACGGGGCTCAACGACAAGCTGCTGTACCTCGACCTGATCGCCGCCCACCAGGAGGCGCAGATCGCGGACGTGCGGAAGCTGCGCGACGAGTACGCGGCGGATCAGCAGGAGCTGCAGACCCTCACCAACGCGGTGGCGGCTCGCGACAAGGACCTGTCCGCGAAGAAGAAGCAGATCCAGGGCAAGGTCGACGATCTGCAGAAGCTGCGGATCCAGGCCTACGGCGCCAGCGGCGTGAAGGACAAGAACTTCCGCCTCGGCACCGGCGCCTGCCCGGTGGTGTACGACCAGTCCCCGGGCAACCGGGCGGCCCAGAAGGCGTGCAGCTTGATCGGCAAGCCGTACATCTTCGGCTCGGCCGGCCCGACCGGCTACGACTGCTCGGGCCTGACCCAGGTCGCCTGGGCGTCGGTGGGCGTGAGCCTGTCCCACTTCACCGGCTCGCAGGTCAACGCGGGACGGGCGATCAGCCGCTCGGAGCTCAAGCCGGGTGACCTGATCTTCTACAGTCCGAGCGGGATCCACCACGTGTCGATGTACGTCGGCAACGGCTACATCGTCCACGCCCCGCACACCGGGGACTACGTCCGGATGAGCACCATCGACGGGCCAGGCACCCCGGCCGCGTACCGTCGCGTGGGTTAGTTCTTCCGGCACCACCACGCAGAGGCCGTCACGACGTCGTGGCGGCTTCTTCGTGTTCCGGAGCCGCATTACGCCGTTGACCTCGTTCTCTTTCGCCGGCCGGAGTCCGCCATCGGCTGATCGGGCGTTTCGGCAGGCGTGTAAGCCACCCGAAAGGCGGACACCAAGGGAGACCGAACGCGCTGGACACGAAACCTCCTCGACCCGCAGAGTGGAGGACCGCCGTCCAGCCCGCGAGGAGCTTCGGTGCCACCCTCCCGTTCCGACGATGGACCGCTGCCATGCGCCCCGGTTCGCATCAGCCGCTTCGCATGGCCGAGTCACGAGACGGCGCTGCCCGCGCCGGGCGGCGCCTTCCGGCTACGTCTGGGCACGCGGATCAACGGCGACGCCGGCATCTTCCCCGAGGCTGCCGAGGGCGAGCATGAGCTGGCCAGATTTGTGATCGGTTACTGCCGGGCCGTTGTCCCGGTGGGGACTGACGGGCGTCCCCTGGCCTTCGGGAAGGACGGCCCCCTCGGCGAGGTGTGTGTCGGCGGCGGCGAGATGGTGCTGACGGGCAGTCGCTTGTGCCTCGTGCTCATCAAGGCGACCGGCGCGCTCGGCAAGGCCGACGACGAGCGGGGCAGCGTCATCTGTGTCGACGTGCCCTTCGGGTCGATCGGCTCGATTGCCTTGCTGCGCAGGAAGCGGGCTTTCCGCGGGATCAAGGACCGGCAGCTCCGGTGCTACCTCAGCCGTCCCGCAGGTGCGCTCGACATCGAGCCTGTCGCCGTCTTCGTAGCGGGCGAGAAGCGGCCCGTGCGTATCGGCCTCGCGGCGGCCTACGACCAGATCGTTCGAGCCGTGTGTGAGGACGCCCTGAGCGCCACGCTCCTGGAAGCCGGCGAGCGGGACCGTCTCCGGCTCGTCCGGGACGGGGCCCGGACTTACGACGAGCTGGACCTAGTCGCCGACATCACGAGGTGAATCGATGAATCGCCGCAAGCCGTCGCCGTTCGACGAAGCCGTCACCCGCGCCGCCCGGGCGGCGGTTCAGGCAACGGATCCCGATGAGATGCCGCTGCTGGACGATCTGCTGGATCCGCCTCGGCACCTCTTCCGCTGGCGTCGCCCGGACGCGGTCGGCTTCGGGGTCGACGATGCTGTTCACTGGGTGTCCCCATACGCGCTGGCGGCGGCTCTGTGGTTCGGCAGAACCGTCTTCGACGAGGGCAGATCTGTGGTGGAGGAGCGCACCCGGGCGACCGTCCGGAACCTGCTGCAGCGCAAGAAGACGGATGTTCCGACAGCAGAACGGGCAACGGCCGGCACTCGGCCCGTCGCCGCAGAGCACGCCGAGCACGTCGAACAGGTGCGTGACTACGCCATCAGTCTCGGCCTCGACCCCCAGCGTGCCGAGATCCTGGCCGAGGCGGTGGTCGGATCGATCCTCCGGACAGCGGCCAGGTCCGATGCCGGCGAATGAGCCCGCACCGCCCGTGGAGCTGGCTCACGTCTACCGGCGCGCCGGACGCCTGCGTGGTCACGCCGCGGTTCTGCTGAGCCTCGGGAGTGTGCTGCTCTTCTGGCGCGTGACCTTCATGCCCGCGCAGACGCCTACGCCGGCGCTGAGCGGCTGGCTGCCCGGCTCGGTGGGTTCCGTCGCGCTCAATCTGGCGCTGATCCAGACGGTCGCCCGCTTCTTCGCGCGGAGACCGCGTCTCCATGTCCGTGAGGCGACGGACCATGTCGACGCCGTGCGACGCTGGAGTGCCCGATTCCGGATCCCGCCGCCCCGTCTGTTGGTGAGCCGGTCGCGTTTCATGTCACCGGTCGGCCTGCGGGGCTGGCGCGGCGACGCCGTCGTGGTCATCACGACAAAGACGCTCGTGCGGTGGAACAAGAGCGACGACACCCGCACGGTCCACTTGGCGCACGAGCTGGCTCATGCCTGGGCGCGCGATCAGGTTCTCTACTACTGGACCCGATCGCTCAGCGTGGTCGCCATGCTGTTTCTGCTGCTCATCGCGTACCTTTTCGCATGGAACGGTGACGAGGCCGGCGACGTCGGAACATTCCTGCTGAGGGTCGCGGTGCTGGCGACGCTGACGTTCGTCGCCGGCCGTGCCTACCTCCGGTACCGTGAGCACGTTGCGGATGTGACCGCCATGATGGTCACGGACGACGTCGTCAAGGTGCGGGCCGAACTCGTCGACGCGCGAGATCAGACCCTCTTGGGGCGCGTCGTGGGCACGCATCCGGGCCGCGAGGCCCGGCTCGCGGTGTTGTTCAATCCGATGCTCCTGCTCAAGTCGGAGCGCTGGACCTTCCTGCTGCTGGGGCTTTCGACCGGGTTCTTCACCTCGGCAACTGCCTATTTCCTGACTCCCCTGTTCCGCGGCGCCGACCTTGCCCCGCGGGGTGCGGGCTGGGCCGCGGCGGTGATTTCCGCGGTCCTGCTCGCTGCCGCCCTGCCCGTCACGATCACGGAGCAGTTCGCCTTCCACAGCAGGTCGATCAGCACCACATTGCTGCGCGGGATGCTTCTTCTGATCGGGACAAGCGTCGGCTACCTGGTCCTGTCCCCGATGCAGCTGATCCCCGGCGCCGTGCTGCGCCCGGCGGGCTGGCTTGTCATTCTGGGAGTGGTCATCCTCGCCGCGGTCGTCGTCACGGCAGGATGTCTGATCGTCGTGCTGACGGCGAACGAAGGGAAGCCGCGATGGTACGGCTGGCTCACCTTCCGGGCGTTCATGCTGATGGCTGTGCTGGGCACGCTGTGGCTGACGAACGAGACCTTCGCGCCTTGACCGCTGGGCGGGGCTTACGTATCCATGCAGTTGGTTGCGTAGGGTGGTCTGCGTGTCTGACCTGGTGCGCAACGTGACCGCTAACTGGGGTGAGGCCGGCGTCCGCTGGCTCGGGGAGCTGCCGGAGCTCACGGCGGCGATCGCCCGGGAGTGGGGGCTGGAGCTGGGCGAGCCGTTCCCGCTGACCTTCCACTGGGTGGCGCCGGCGGGGGAAGGGCGCGTGCTCAAGCTGGGCGTGCCGGGCTCGCCGCATCTGGCTGCCGAGGCTGCCACGCTGACCTTCTGGGGTGGCGAAGGCGCGATCCGGCTGCTGCGCCACGATCCTGGACGCGGCGCCCTGCTGCTCGAGCGCGCGACGCCCGGCACGACATTGCGCTCGCTCGTGGCCGGCCGGGACGAGCGGGCCACCGCCGTCCTCATCGACGTGATGCGACGGTTGCACCGGCCCGCCCCGGGCGACCTTCCCGTCGAGCACCTCGCGGACCGGGTCGCCGACTTCACCGCCCACCTGGCCCGCTATCCCGGTGACGATCCGGTGCCGCGCGACCTCGTCGAGCAGGCCCGCGAGCTGTATGTCGCGCTGTGCGCATCCGCTGATGACCATGTCCTGCTGCATGGCGACCTGCACCACGAGAACGTGCTGCGGGCCGAGCGGGAGCCGTGGCTGGCCATCGACCCGCACGGCGTCGCCGGGGACCCGGGCGCGGAGATCGGCCCGGTCCTCTGGAACCCGCTGACCGGCCCGGAGCCCACTCTGGCCCTGCTCGACCGGCGGCTGGAGCAGCTCGCCGACGGGCTGGGCATGCCGCTCGACCGGGCCGTGGCGTGGGGCTTCGCGCAGGCGGTGCTCTCCGAGGTCTGGGACCAGGACCACGGGCCCGTGCCGACCGGCCGCGCCCTGCAGGTCGCCCTCGCCCTGCGCCCCCGGCTGTCCTAGCCCCGGAAGTTGGCCGCCGCGCTCACGTGCGCGTCGATCGTGGTCTGGTGCGCCTGGTCGAGGACGGCCGCCGACTCGTCGGACAGCGCGGTGAGGGCGGCGACCTCGGCCTCGGTGAGCTGCCCGGCGATCCCGGCCGCGGCGACGTTGGCGCGCAGGTGCCCGGGGTTGCTCGTGCCGGGGATGGCCACCACGGCGGGGGAGCGGCGCAGCAGCCAGGCCAGGGCCACCTGCGCCGGGGTCACCTCCAGCCGCCCGGCCGGGCCGGTCAGCTCCGCGACGGCGGTGAGCCGCCCCGAGGCCAGCGGGAAGTACGGCACGAACCAGATGCCGTGCTCCTCGCAGTCGGCGAGCACCTCGACGCCGCTGCGGTCGAGCAGGTTGAAGCGGTTCTGCACGGCGGCGATCGGCGTCAGCCGCCGTGCCCGGGCCAGCATCTCGCGCGACGCGCCGGACAGCCCGATGCGCCGGATCAGTCCCTGGTCGCGCAGCTCGACGAGGACGCCGAGCGAGTCCTCCAGCGGCACCTGGCTGTGCGCCCCCGGCAGGTCGCCGCCGAGTCGCAGATAGGTCAGCTCGCTCACCTCGGCGCCCAGGTCCTCGAGCGCCTCGTGCACCTGCCGGCGGACGGTGTCCGGGTGGTCCGTGACGATCCACGACCCGTCCGGTCCGCGGCCGGCGCCGACCTTGTTGCCGACGATCAGATCCTTCCCGTACGGCCGGAGCGCCTCGCCGATGAGCTGGTTCACCGTCCGCGGCCCGTACGCGTTGGCGGTGTCGAAGAACGTGACCCCCTCCTCGACCGCCAGCCGCAGCACCCGCCGCGCCGCCCCGGGGTCCTCCGGCAGCCCCCACACGTTGGGCCCCGCCAGTTGCATGGCGCCGTATCCGATGCGATTCATGACGTCTCCTCGTCGTATCACTGCCACGCCGAAACACGTAGCGGTGTTCCGTCTCAGTGATACGCCGATTGGCGTAGCATTGCAACATGGCCCCGACCCGGCAGCAGATCATCGACGTGGCGGCCGCGATCCTGGAGTCCGACGGCGTGCAGGCCGTCTCGACGCGCACGGTCGCCGCCGCGGCCGGCATCCGCGCGGCCTCGCTCTACCAGCTCTTCGGGGACAAAGACGGCCTGCTCGAGGCCCTGGCCCTGCACGCCTTCGACCTCTATCTGGCCGAGAAGAGCGCGCTGACCGAGACCGGCGACCCGATCGCCGACATCCGCCGCGGCTGGGACATGCACGTCGACTTCGGCCTGCGTCACCCGGCCCTCTACGTGCTGATGTTCGGCACCGACCGCCCCGGTCGCCGCCCGCCCGCCGGCGCCGAGGCGCAGGGCCTGCTGCTGCGCTTCCTGGAACGGATCGCCGCCGCCGGCCGGCTGCGGGTGCCCGTCGGCCTCGCGGCCCAGCTGGCCATGGCCGCCATCACCGGCGCGACGCTGACGCTGATCGGCACCCCCGAGGCGGACCGCGACCCGGAGCTGGCCACGCGGATGCGTGACACCCTGGTGGACTCCCTGGTCACCGACCCGCCCCCGGCCGCCGGCACCGGCCTGGCCGCCCGCGCGCTGGCCCTGGACGCCGCCCTGGCCACCGCCGAGCCGGGGCCGCCGCTGCGCCCGGCCGAGCTGGCGCTGCTGCGCGACTGGCTCGACCGGCTCGCCCGATAGCTGCCGCCGTGTGGTGGGATGGGCGCATGAAGGACCGGCCGTTCGAGGGGCTCGACCCCGCCACCCTCGCGGTCCGCGACCTGATCGGCGGCTCACGCCAGCTGGTGGGCCGGGTGGCCCAGCGGATGGGCCTGAGCGTCAACGACATGTCGGCGATCGGCGAGCTCGTCCAGCACGGCCCGATGGGCGCCTCCGAGCTGGCCGACCGCCTGGGCATCCGCACCGCCTCGGTCACCCTGATGATCGACCGCCTCGAGCAGGCCGGCCACGTCCGGCGCGTCCGCGACACCACCGACCGCCGCCGCGTCACCGTCAGCGTGACCGACGCCGCCCGCCGGGCCTCCCACGCGGCCTGGGCGCCGCTGATCCTGGCCATCGATGACTACTGCGCCTCGCTCGCCCCGCCGGAGCGCGCCGCCGTCCTGACCTTCTTCGAACACCTCACCGCCGTGGTCACCGCGCCGGCGGACTGGGCGGCGGGGCCGGCATGAACCCTGCCGAGAGGGTGCGCCTCGGCCGCACCGAGGTCACCGTCACCCGGCTCGGGCTGGGGCTGGCGCCGCTGGGCGGGCTCTACGCCGCGGTGGGGGAGGAACAGGCCGCCGCGACGGTGGAGCGCGCGTGGGAGCTGGGCATCCGCTTCTTCGACGTGGCGCCGCTCTACGGCAACGGGCTCGCCGAGCGCCGGGCGGGGCCGGTGCTGGCCGGCAAGCCCCGGGCGGAGTTCGCCTTCTCGACCAAGGTCGGGCGGCTGCTGCGCCCCGGCGGGGGCGGGGAGGACATCTGGGCGGAGGCGACCGGGGAGACGCCGGTGTTCGACTTCTCCGCGGCGGGCGTGCTCACGTCGTACCGGGAAAGCCTTGCTCGTCTGGGGTTGGACCGCGCCGACGTCCTGCACCTGCACGACCCGGACGAGCACTGGGCGCAGGCCTCCGGCGAAGGGCTGCGCGCGCTCGCGGGGCTGCGGGCGGAGGGCCGGATCGGGGCGGTGTCGGCGGGCATGAACCAGGCGCCGATGCTCGCGGACTTCGTGCGGACCGGGCTGGTCGACTGCGTGCTGCTGGCCGGGCGGTTCACGCTGCTCGACCAGTCGGGCGCGGAGGAGCTGCTGCCGCTGTGCGCCGAGCGCGGGGTCTCGGTCGTCGCGGCGGGCGTGTTCAACTCGGGACTGCTCGCCGACCCGCGGCCGGGGGCCACGTACAACTACGCCCCGGCCGGTCCGGAGCTGGTCGAGCGGGCGCTGGCGCTGCGGACGACGTGCGAGCGGCACGGGGTGCCGCTGCGGGCGGCGGCGATCCAGTTCCCGCTGACGCATCCGGCCGTGGCGAGCGTGCTGGTCGGCGCGCGGTCGCCGGAGGAGGTCGCCGACGCGGTCCGGATGGCGTCCGTGCCGGTGCCCGAGGCGCTGTGGAAGGACCTGCGGTCCGCAGGGCTGATCAGCTGACCATCGACGGGAGATCGAGTGAGATACCTGCGCGTGGGCCCCGCCGGACAGGAACGTCCCGTGGCCGCGGCCGCCGGCCGGTACTACGACCTGTCGGCGGTGACACCCGACATCACCGGTGCGTTCCTGGCCGCCGGGGGCGTGCCGTCGGTGGTCGGACTGCCCGAGATCGACATCGCCGGGCAGCGGCTCGGCGCCCCGATCGCCCGGCCCGGCGCGGTCCTGTGCATCGGCCAGAACTACGCGGCGCACGCGGCCGAGTCCGGAGCCACCCCGCCCACGACGCCGATCCTGTTCTACAAGGCGCCCAACACGGTGGTCGGCCCGTACGACGACGTCCTCATCCCGCGCCGGTCGGTCACGACGGACTGGGAGGTCGAGCTCGGCGTCGTCGTCGGGCGCACGGCGCGCTACCTGGAGTCGCCCGCCGACGCCGCCGCGCACATCGCCGGGTACGTGCTGTCCGACGACGTCTCGGAGCGCACCTTCCAGATGGACGAGTCGGGCGGCCAGTGGTCCAAGGGCAAGTCGAGCGAGACGTTCAACCCGCTCGGCCCGTGGCTGGTCACCCCGGACGAGGCCGGCGACCCCGGCGCGCTCGGCCTGCGCAGCTGGGTCAACGGCGAGCCCCGGCAGGACTCCACCACCGCCGACATGATCTTCGACGTGGCGTTCCTGGTGTGGCACCTGTCGCAGTACACCGTGCTCGAACCGGGCGACCTGATCAACACTGGGACGCCGGAGGGCGTGGCGCTGTCCGGCCGGTTCCCGTACCTGCGGGCCGGTGACATCGTGGAGGTCGAGATCGACGGCCTGGGCCGGCAGCGCAACGTGCTGCGCCACGCCCGATGACGACGCAGGGGTAGCCCGTTTGCTCGCCCGCGGTCACATCCAGGGTGCCGGGGTCTCCTCCTCGAGGTAGACGACGGCGCCGTTGCGGCCGTTGCGCTTGGAGCGGTACATCGCCGCGTCGGCCTTGCGCATCAGGGTCTTGGCGTCGGTGCCGCCCGGGTAGGCGATGGCCACGCCCACGCTGCAGCCGACGTCGAGCTTGAGGCCCGCGACCGCCGCGTTGCCGGCGATGCCTTCGATGAGGCGCTGCGCGACGTTGAGGGCCTCCTCCGCGTTGCGGACCCGGGTGAGGACCACGCCGAACTCGTCGCCGCCGAGCCGGCCGGCGGAGTCGGTGTCGCGGGTGGTGCGCTTGATGACACCGCTGATGGTCTGCAGCAGCCGGTCGCCGACGTCGTGGCCGTACGTGTCGTTGACGGACTTGAAGCCGTCCAGGTCGCAGAAGAGCATGGCCACGGCGTGCTGGTAGCGGGTGCCCTGGGCCAGGGCGCGCTCGAGGTCGCGCTTGAGGGTCGGGCCGTTGGCCAGGCCGGTGAGGCTGTCGTGCGAGGCCGCGTACGCGATGCGGTCCTGCGCCGCGCGGCGCTCGGTGATGTCGCGCTGGTGCGAGACGATCGCGTGGACGGCCGGGTGGGCCAGCATGTTGCGGGAGATGATCTCGTGCCAGTAGAAGGTGCCGTCGGCGTGGCGCACGCGCAGCTCGGCCGAGTGCTCGACGGTGCTGTCCGAGGCGAGCAGGCGGGTGAAGAGCTCCATCGCCGCCACCTCGTCCTCGGGGTGGTAGAGCCCGCGCAGCACCTGGCCGTGCAGCTCCTCCGGCTTGTAACCCATGACCGGCAGGGCGGCCGGGCTGACCCAGGAGACCGCGCCCTTGGCGTCGCTCATGGTGATGACCTCGGAGCCGTCGCGGACCAGGGCGCGGAAGCGGTCCTCGCTGAGCCGCGCGGCGGCCTCGGACCGCTCGCCCTGGGCGACGAACTGGCCCAGCGACCGGGCCGTCGTGACCGAGATGATCAGGACGAGCAGGGCCACCACGTGCGACAGGCCCACCGGCAGGTACGAGCCGACCAGGCCGAAGGCCACCGCGAGCTGCCCTGCCACGATCGCCGCCGCGCTCGCCACCGCGGACGGCTGCCACGCCGCGGAACCGGCCTTGCGCAGGAACTGCGTGCGGATGTGCACGTGCAGGATCGCCAGCACCGCGCCCCAGCCGGTGAGGTACATCGCCGCGGTCCAGATCGCCGTGTGAATGGCGATGCGCAGCTCGAGGCGGCCGTTGGGGTCGTGGCCGGCCAGGAAGCGCTGGACGGGCCTCTGCTGCACGACCACGCCCAGGCCCAGCAGCACGAGCAGGTGCCACAGGGGCACGTCACCGGCCAGGCCGAACTGGTGCAGCACGACGACGGCGACCAGGGCCAGGAGGGATTCCATCCCGTCTCGGGCGAAGGCCTGCATCAAGCGCATGGGTACGTCCTCGTGCTCGCGGATCGGCGTTGGTTCCCTCTCCATCGGTCGCCGCGGCGCGCAGCAAAGCATCCGGCGGCGGAAACTGGAATCATGCGACTTGATCTGACGGGAAGAACCGCCCTGGTGTCGGGTTCGACGCAGGGCATCGGCCACGCGATCGCCCAGGGGCTGGCGGCGGCCGGGGCGCGGGTGGCGGTCAACGGCCGGGACCGCGCGGCGGTGGAGAAGGCCGTGGCCGAGCTGCCGGACGCGATCGCCGCCCCGGGCGACCTGGCCACGGACGAGGGCGTCGCGGCCGTGCTCGACGCGGTCCCGGCCGCCGACATTCTCATCAACAACCTGGGCATCTTCGGCGCCAAGCCGGCCCTGGAGATCACCGACGACGAATGGCGCCGCTACTTCGAGGTCAACGTGCTCGCCGCGGTCCGGCTCACCCGCGCGTACCTGCCGGGCATGCGCGACCGGGGCTGGGGCCGCATCCAGTACATCGCCAGCGACTCCGCCGTCGTCGTCCCCGCCGAGATGATCCACTACGGCATGACGAAGACGGCGCTGCTCGCGGTGTCGCGCGGCTTCGCCAAGGAGGCGGCCGGCAGCGGCGTCACGGTGAACAGTGTCATCGCCGGTCCCACCCACACCGGCGGAGTCGAGGAGTTCGTCTACCAGCTGGTGGACAAGAGCCTGCCGTGGGAGGAGGCCCAGCGCGAGTTCATGCGGCAGCACCGGCCGCAGTCGCTGCTGCAGCGCCTCATCGAGCCCGCGGAGATCGCCAACATGGTCGTCTACCTGGCCTCGGACCTCGCCTCGGCCACCACCGGCGGGGCGCTGCGCGTCGACGGCGGCTACGTGGACAGCATCCTGCCCTGATACGGCCGCGCCGGCAGCCCGGTCGCGCCGGCCGCCGTGACCATGACGGCGCCGTCCGCGTCGGCCGGGTCGTCGAGCCCGCCGCGCCCGCTCGTCACGACCAGCGTGTCCCCGGCCAGGCACACGCTGGTGGGCTGCCGGGCGGGGACCGGGATCCGGCGGTCGGGCCCGCCGTCGGGCCGGAAGCGCTGGACCGCCCCGCCGCCGAAGAGGGCCGCCCACACGTACCCGTCGGAGTCGACCGTCAGGCCGTCCGGCGCGCCCTGGTCCGGGTCGAGCCGGGCGAACGGGCGGCGGTTGCTGAGCTCACCCGAGTCCGACACGTCGAACGCGTCGATGTGCCCGAGCGGGGTGTCGGACAGGTACATGACGCGGCCGTCGGGGCTGAACGCCGGGCCGTTGGCGATGGTGAGACCGCGCAGGACCGTACGGACGGTGCCGTCGGGGTCGAGGCGGTAGAGCGCGCCGTTGCCGGGGCTCTGGTCGTACGCCATGCTGCCCGCCCACAGCCGACCCGCCGGGTCCGCGACGGCGTCGTTCATGCGCCACTTCCGGCCGGTGACCGGCTCGGGCTGCGCCAGCTCGGCATCGTCGCCGAGCACGGTGAATCCGGTGCCCGCGGCCGCGAGATAGACGCCCGGGCGGCCCGCCACGGGCGCGATCGCCGCGAGCGGCACGTCGAGGTGCGCGATCTCGGTGAGCTGCGTCATATCGCCGGCCGGGGTGCTGTAGAGCCGGCCGGCCGGGATGTTGACGAGGAGCACCTGGTCACCCACCCACCGGCCGCCCTCGCCCAGCTCGAACCGGTCCTCGCTCAGCACGTCGACGTCAGCCATGCCACCCCTCTTGCCCCGTCGCCGCTCGATTCACCCGTGCGGCACCCAGGGCATAATCGCTGTTCATGAGCGACGCCCTGATCGACAGCCTCGCCGCCGCCGTGGCGGCCAGCCCGGACGACCTGCCGCTGCGGCTGCACCTGGCCGAGCTGCTGGTGGCCGCCGGGCGGACGACCGAGGCGATCGGGCACGCGGCGATGCTGCTCTCCCGGCATCCCGCCGATGCGGACGCGCAGCGGGTGATGGCCGCGGCGCTGGGCACTTCCCCCGCGCCTTCCAGCCCGTCTTCCGCTTCGCACTCTTCCGCTTCGCCGTCCTCCACTTCGCCGTCTTTCGCCTCGCCCTCTTCCGCTGCGCCGGGTTCCTCGGACAAATCGGGCGTCGACTGGGCCGCGCTCGAAGGGGAGTTCGCGGACGTGGTGCCGCCGCGGTTCGCCCCGGCGTCGCCGGACGAGAGCGAGCCCGTCCGAGGCCATGGCGACCGGGCCTTCGACGTCGAGCGGTCCGCGGTCACGCTGGCCGACGTCGGCGGGATGACCGAGGTCAAGGAGCGGCTGGAGATGTCGTTCCTCGGGCCGTTGCGCAACCCGAAGCTGCGCACCCTGTTCGGCAAGAGCTTGCGCGGCGGCCTGCTGCTCTACGGCCCGCCCGGCTGCGGCAAGACCTTCCTGGCGCGGGCGGTGGCGGGGGAGATGGGCGCCGCGTTCGTCTCGCTGTCGATCACCGACGTGCTGGCGATGTGGCTGGGCAGCTCCGAACGCAACCTGCACGAGCTGTTCGCGGCGGCACGCGGGCACGCCCCGTGCGTCGTGTTCCTCGACGAGATCGACGCGCTCGGGCACAAGCGCAGCCAGCTCGGCTCGTCGGCGCTGCGTACCCTCGTCAATCAGCTGCTCACCGAGCTGGACGGGGTCGACGGCAGCAACGACGGGCTCTTCGTGCTCGCGGCGACGAACGCGCCGTGGGACGTGGATCCGGCGCTGCGCCGGCCGGGGCGTCTCGACCGTACCCTCCTGGTGCTGCCGCCCGACCAGGCCGCGCGCGCCGCCATCCTGGAGTACCACCTGCGCGAGCGGCCCGTCGCGAAGATCGACCTGGCCCGGCTCGCGCAGGCCACCGGCCACTTCTCCGGCGCCGACCTGGCGCACGTGTGCGAGACCGCCGCCGAGCGCGCGATGCGCGACTCCGTCGCCACCGGCGAGGTGCGGATGATCACGCAGGAGGACATGCTGGCCGCCGTGCGCGAGGTGCGCCCGTCCACCGACGCGTGGTTCGCGACCGCCCGCAACGTGGCCCTGTTCGGCAACAGCGGCGGGGAGTACGACGATCTCGCGGCGTACCTGAAGAAGCGCAAACTGCTGTGACCCCGGCGTACGGCCAGGCCCGCTCGCTGCTCGAGGTGGGGCGCGACGAGCAGGCCGAGGCGACGCTGCGGGCCGCCCTGATCGAGGCGCCGGACGATCCGCGGCTGCTGCTCCTGCTCTCCTACACGCTGCGCCGCCGCCGCGAATACCCCGCCGCGGTGCAGGCGGCCGACGCGGCGCTGGCGCTCGATCCGGACAGCGCCGACGCGCACGTCGAGCGCGCCGAGGGCCTGCTGGCGCTCCTGCGTGCCCGGGACGCGGCCGAGGCGGGCGGGCAGGCGGTGCGGATCGCGCCGGACGACCCGGCCGGCCACCTGGTGCAGGCGCGGGCGCTGGCCGCGGTGCGGCGCTTCCCGGAGGCCCGCGAGGCGGCCGGCCGGGGGCTCGCCCTCGCGCCCCGATCGGCGTACGCCCTGCTCACGGCCGCCGACATCGAGCGGGACGCGGGCAACCGGGCCGAGGCGGAGCGGTACGTGCGGGCGGGGCTCGCGATCAACCCCGACGACGGGTACGGGCGGTGGCTGCTCGCCATGCTGGACGCCGAGCGGCTCCGGGTGCGCCGGTCGCTGCGTACGCTGGGTGATGTCGCGCGGGACAACCCGGCCCGACCGGACGTGCTCTCCATGACATGGCCGTTGCGGAGCCTGCTGACCGCGCTGCGCCGCTGGTTCTCCGCCGCGCTCGCCGTGGTGCTCGTGGCAGCGCTGCTCGCCCTGCGGTGGGACGTCGTGACAATGCCGGCACGGGTCTACGCCGGGCTGGTCAGTGCGGTGGTGCTCGGGTTCGGGGTGCGGGTGTGGGCGCCGGCCGGGCGCGTGCCGTGGCGGGCGTTGCGCCTGGTGCCGCGGCTGCTGCGCCGCGCGGTGCTGGCCGGGGTGGTCACGGTGAGTGCGCAGGTTGCGCTCCTGCTGGGGTACGCCGTCACGGGCGCGTGGTGGCTGTGCGTGATCAGTGCCGGGGCGGTGCCGGTGCTCTGCGCGCTCGGACTGGTCGAGGCGATCGGGGCGAGGATCGAGGACCCCGGCTACCGGTACGCGATCGCGGACGTGGCGCAGGGGCTGCGCGACTTCCGGGCCGAGCTGGCGCAGTGGTGGCGCGACACCCGGCGCGAGCTGCGTGAGGTGTGGCGGGAGGATCAGCCCCGGCGGTGACCGCATGGGGCGGCGGCTCATCGGTGGCGGTGGTCTCCGGGCCGCGGTCGGCTCATTTGGGGGCGGCGGTCCACGAGCCGCGGCTGGCTCATCGGTGCCGGTGGTTTCACGGGTCGCGGCTGGCTCGTCGGTGCCGGTGGTTCGCGGGTCGCGGCCGGCTCATTGGCGGCGGTAGTCGCGTGGGCTGCGGCCGGTGACCCTTTTGAAGGCCGTGCTGAGGGCGCTTTCCGAGCCGTAGCCGACCGCCCGCGCGATGGTGCTCAGCGTGTCGTCCGTGCCGGTGAGGCGCTGCGCCGCGAGTTCGATGCGCCAGCCGGTCAGGTAGTCGAGGGGGCTCGTACCGACGAGGTCCTTGAACCGGCCCGCGAGGGTGGAGCGGCTCACCCGGGCGGTGCGCGCGAGCTCCGCCACGGTCCACGGGTGCTCGGGACGGGTGTGCATCGCCCGCAGGGTCGCCGCGACGACCGGGTCCGCGAGGCCGGCCAGCCACCCGGCGGTCCGCCCGCTCCGCAGATGCAGCCGCAGCACCTCGACGAACATCACCATCGCCAGATGCTCCGCCACGACCGTCGCGCCGACGTCACCGCGGGCCAGCTCGGCGCCGATCCGCTGCAGCACCCAGCGCACGGTGGCCGCCTCGGGCGCGTCGCCCGGCACGTGCAGGATCGGCGGCAGGTTCGGCAGCAGCAGCGTCCGCCCCCGCTCGTTGAAGGTGAACCCGCCCCCGATCACCTCCACCTCGTCGCCCACCCCGGCATGCGCCGCGGGCTCCTGGAAGATCAACTTCGCCGGCACCGGGGGTACGCCGGTCGCGCTCGCCAGCGTGAAACCCCGCGGCTGCGTCAGCAGGAAGGCGTCGTCCTCCCGCAGGACGATCGGTTCGGTGCCGTCGACGTGCACCTGGCAGGTGCCGCGGCGTACCGAGTTGAACTTGACACCGGCCGGCGGCTCGAACCGGACCGCCCAGCGGCCACCCGCCGTCATGCCGGCGGAGACGTAGCTCGATGCTCCGGCGAGCGCGAGCACGTCCTCCAGGGGGTCCACGCTGGGCAGCTTACGCATCCGCCGGGGCGTGTCCGTGGTCCTGCCGTCTTCTCCGCTCTCCGGCTGTCCTCCCCGGGGCATCCTCCCTTTCTCCAGGCGGCTCGTGCTTCCTCCTCCCGCGCGGCTACATGCCTCCTGTTTCCCTCGCGTGGCTACGTGCCTCCTGTTTCTCTCCCGCGGATGCGTGCTTCCTGTGCTGTTCGTGCTTCACGGTAAGGACCGGCGCCATCGTGTCGAACAGAGTGACGTGAGGTGTCGCAAGTTCCTCGGGTTCATCGCCGTGGCGCTGGGGGCCACGGCCGCCTGTTCCTCCCCGGCGCAGCCGCCGGCGCGTCGTGTGCTGCCGCCCGTCCCGGCAGTGTCATCGGCCCTGCCGACGTCCCTCGCTCCCTCGGCGTCGCCGGCTCCAGTTTCTCCGGGGCGGGCTCGCAAGGTGGTGCGGGTCATGCCACTCGGCGACTCGATCACGATGGGCGCCGGGTCGCGCCGGGGCGACGGCTACCGCGCCGGCCTCTACCGGGTGCTGACCCGTTCCGGGCTCCGGGTCGACTTCGTCGGCTCCCAGCACGACGGCGGCGGCCCGGACCCGGATCACGAGGGCCACTCCGGCTGGACGATGAGCCGCCTCGGCGAGCACCTCGACGGCTGGCTGTCCCGGTCGCGCCCCGACGTGATCCTGCTGCACGCCGGCACCAACGATCTGCGCACGTCCACCGCGGCCGCCCGCGCGCCCCAACGCCTCGCCCGGCTGCTCCTCACGATCTCCCGGGGCCGCCCGAACGCCGAGGTCTACGTAGCCAAGATCGTCGGCAACGCGGACCGCGGCGACGGCCGGATCCGTCAGGAGCGCGCGGACGCCTACAACGCGCTGGTCCCGGGCGTGGTCGCCGCGGCCGGGACGCACTTCCACGTGGTCGACCTGAGCGCCGTCCGGGACCGCGACATGGCCGACAAGCTGCACCCCAACGACGCCGGCTACGCCCGGATGGCGGCCGCCTGGGGGACAGCCCTGCTTGCACAGTTCTAGAACTCATGACACGCTACCTCCAAAGTTCTAGAACTCTGGAGGCTGAAGTGTCGGGAAGGTACGGCCCGTTCGGCGGGCGATACGTTCCGGAGTCCCTGGTGCCCGCGTGCGCCGCTCTGGCCGAAGCATTCACGTCGGCGTGGGCCGACCCGTCGTTCCGCGCCGAGCTCGCGTGGTACTCGGCCGTCCACGCGGGCCGTCCCACCCCGCTGACCCCGGCCCGCACGCTCTCCGCCCAGCTGGGAATCAACCTGGTGCTCAAGCGCGAAGATCTGGCCCACACCGGCTCCCACAAGATCAATAACGTCCTCGGCCAAGCCCTCCTGGCCCGCCGCATGGGCAAGACCCGCCTGATCGCCGAAACAGGCGCCGGCCAGCACGGCGTGGCCACCGCCACCGCCGCGGCCCTCTTCGGCCTGCACGCCACCGTCTACATGGGCGCCCGGGACATCGAACGCCAGCAACTCAACGTCTTCCGCATGCGCCTCCTCGGCGCCGAGG
>NZ_JAUQWH010000049.1 GCF_030757795.1 Actinoplanes oryzae | reverse complement strand
GGCAACTGCCAGCCGAGTACCGACCGCAACAGCCGACCCTGGATCAAGTGGATCAAGTGAGTACGCAAGCCCTCACCGACAGGCGGCTGTTGGGCGAGCAGTGGGGCACGCTCACCCAACTCGGGGCTGTCATCGATGACCTCGAAGCCCGCCGAGCTCAACTAGCTTTGAGCCGTGCCGACGGTGTCACAGCCCCGGCACAGCAGAACCGACAACGCATGCTGGCGACTACTGCTGCCTACACGCTGCTCGCCGCAGTGCTAAAGAACAGCCCGCCCATCAGCACCCTCGACCTCACCGCTGACCTCGCCACCCAGGCCCACTGGGCCGCCGCTACAAAGGATCTGGCTCTGCAGGCAGTCGACGCAGGACGCGCCCGCGCCGCAGCCATCGTCCCCCTGCTCGAACGAATCGCCGGCCAAGCAACCGACATCACCAGCGCTACGCCGACTGACGGCAAACCCATCGAAACGGCGTACGACGAGGCCGTCGGCCGCCGCGCTGTCGCTGTGAAAACTCGCGACACGGCCCTCACCCAGATCCCGATCATGAACGATTTGCAGCACCGCATCGCGGTCGTCCAGCCCCACCTCGATGCCCTCAACGTCCTCGTCGAGCTACTCGGCAACGGCAAGTTCGGCATCGCTGTGGTTCAGGAACGCCAGCAGAACCTGCTCGGAGCCGCCACCACGATCATCCGTGGCATGACCCTCGGCCGTTTTGCGTTCGGACCCGACTTCCAGATCTACGACTCGCACACCGGCATTCTCCGCGACGTCAAGACCCTCTCCGGCGGCGAGACGTTCCAGGCCAGCCTTGCTCTCGCGCTTGCCGTCGTCGAACAAGCCAGCAGCACCGGCGGGAGAACCGAATCGCTGTTCCTGGACGAAGGATTCGGCAGCCTTGACCACAACGCCCTCACCTACGCTCTCGACGCGTTGTCCACCCAAGTCACCGCCGGCCGGCTCGTCGTCGTGATCAGCCACATGCTCGCCGTAGCCCAGCATGTCCCGGCGCTGCTCCGCGTCTCCAAGAACGCGGCCGGGAGCACCGTGCGTTGGGCAACCGACACCGAACTAAACGAGCTCGCCGACGATCTGGAAACCGGCTCCCTGCACCTCTGACACGATCTCCAGGCACCGATTCGGCGAGAGCAAGGGAGCTATGGCACGGCAAATGAGTCGATGGTTTTGTCACCCGGCCACGCACCGGCTCCGTGTGTACCTACCTGGGCATCCACCGCTGAGCAGCAACTCACCCAGTCGAGAGTACGTTGGCGGTAGCCGTCGTCAGCAACACCGGCGACAACGGCAGGCATTGCATGTCGTACCCGCGTCGTAGGCTTCGTTCTGATGGCTACACGAGGAGTCGAAGGCGCTTACCAGGGAGCGCTCCGGGCGTTCCAGAATCCGATGCTCGCCTTGCTTCACCAAACGCACGCACCATTCGTGGTGACGGTGCTAGCAATGACCTTTACCGCGGAGCGCCCGACGGTCGCGGTGGCGGACGCGCATACCGAAATCAACGATGCCCTCGACCAGTTACGGGCTGCCGGCTACGGCGACGAAGACAACCAGCCGCTGCCCGCAGGCAACGCTCGTGACCTCTGTCGACAGTGGGTGCAGGCGGGATGGCTGGTGCGGCAGGTGTCCGACAACGATGCCGAGGTCTATCGGCTCTCGGCGTACGGCGTCGGTGCGCTCGAAGTCGCCGGCCGGGTCGGCGGAGCCCGTACACGGGTGTCCGAGTCGCGGGTCAGGACGCTGCTGGAGGCGATCGAGCGCCTGGCCCAGGACGCTGATCCGGACCTCATGTCCAGGATGGTTCGCTTGCACGAGGAGATTCAGCAGCGCCAGAAGGAACTGACGCGGCTCGAGAAGGGGGGCGCCGTCGAGACGGTTGACGACGAGCAACTCCTCGAGGAGGCCGAGAACGTGCTGCACCTGGCGCGGGAGTTGCCCGCCGACTTCGCTCGTGTGGCCGAGTCGATCAAAGCCATTCAGCGTGACGTCGTCGCGGAACTGCGGCACGACGTGCGCCCCACCGGTGAGGTGCTGCGCGAGTACCTCGCGCGCGGTCAGCGGATTCTGGACGCGACGCCGGAAGGCCGTGCCTTCGCCGGAGCGCTTCGTCTGATCGGTGACCCGGCGCAGATCGACGGCCTGTGGAGCCAGCTACGAACGGTGCTACGGCACCAATTCACCGAGTTGTTGCCACCGCAGCAGCAACGAGAGCTGACCGACATCTCTCGGAGGATCGAGCATGGAGTGAAGGAAGTGCTGGCCGCCCAGCGGCAGGCGTCGCATGTCATCACCACCCAGGTCCGCAACCACGATCCGATGCGGGACCGCCAGGTGGACGAGATGTTGAGGGACGTCATGTCGGGGCTGCACAAATGGGTTCCCGCATCTCGCCGTGGCGAGGCCGTCGAGCCGTTACGCCGACTGCCTGTGGCCGACGTCGGACATCTACGCCAGAGGTTGAGCGACCCCCGGCCACCACAACCACCTGCACCGCTGCGCAACTGGGATGAGCCCGACGACATCACGGCTGCGGACACTCGGGCGTGGGGTGGTCCTCGGTACGCCGAGTTGCGCGCGCATCTGCAGGCGTTCGCAGACGGGGCGGCGACCGTCGACGTGATGGCCGCGTTTCGTGCGGCGGGTGAGGAGATTCAGCGGCCGGTGGACCTGCTCGGGCTGCTGGAGATCGCGCACGGGGACGGGATGAGCGAGACGAGCGAGTTGGCGGTGGTCGAGACGGTGCGGCCAGATCAGACGCGGCGGCGGTTTGCTCTGGGCGCTGTGGTAGCGGCGAATCCGGCAGGTGTGGACGGGAGTGGTGACGATGAGTGAGCCGGGTGGGGCCGACGACGGCTGGTCGGCGGGTGAGGCGGCCGGATTCATCGATCCTGTCTCGATGGAGGAGGATCCGACCGAGCTGTTCGCCGGTGATGCGGGCACGCTGGAGGCCGACGTGCGCCGGGTGCTGGTCCAGTTGTTGCGGCGCAAGTTCCTGCTCGCGGAGAAGAGTCCGGCGTACTGGCGCATTCTGCTGGAGAACCAGCAGATCATCGAGTCGCGGATGCATGACCTGTTCGTGCGTCTGGTGGTCGACCACGAGCGCGGTGTCGCGTACAAGTCGCAGGTGCGTTCTGTAGAGATGGACGTGCCGATCCTGCTCAAGGACGACCCGTACAACCGGGCCGAGACCTTGGTTCTGGTTCACCTGCGCACCGTTTTCCAGCGCGAACGGGGTACGGGTGAGAGCACGGCGCGGGTAGACATCGAGGAGCTGGAGCAGACCGTGCTGACCTACTTCGACCCGCACGACCACAACCTGGCCCGGCGTCAGCAGGAGGTGCGCAACGCCGTGCAGCGGCTGGTCACCGAGGGGCTGCTCGCCGAGGAATCCGCCGGCCGGTACCGGATCACCCCGATGGTGGAGGTAGTGCTGAGTACGGAGAAGCTCGCCGAGCTAGACCAGTGGTTGCGTGAGCAGAACGAGGCCGCCGCGTGAGCATGATCGACACGCTGTTCGGGCTCGTTCCGGCAGCATCGCGGGGTCAGCAGTGGGTGGCGCGGGATCTGCAGCTGGTCAACTGGGGCGGCTACGACGGCCATCATCACGTGCGGCTCTCGCCGGGCGCGACGCTGCTGAGCGGAGGTTCCGGGTCGGGTAAGTCGACGCTGATGGACTCGTACATCGCGTTGCTCATGCCGCACACGACGCCGTTCAACGGGGCGTCCAACGGCGGGGTGGTCGGCAGGCCGCGGGGCAAGGACCAGCGCAACATCCTGTCGTACGCGCGCGGCAAGCTCGACGAGTCTCGTAGTGACGGTGAGACGAAGTTGCGGGTGCTGCGCGGCGACGGCCGTGACACCTGGTCTGCCATCGCGATGACGTGGGTGGATCACACCGGTGCCGAGTTCACCGCACTGCGGGCCTGGTACGTACCGTCGTCGGCCCGCAACCTTGACGACACCGTGGTGGTCCGTGCCACCTGCGATCACGGGTATGACCTACGGACTCTGGAAGGCCCGGCGGGTAAGAAGTTCGCCCGCGCCGAGGTCGATGCAACCGGTCTGGTCTGCAGTGGCACCGACCGGGAGTTCACCGCGCGGCTGCACACGACGCTCGGCATCGGTGCCGCGGGTGACGGGCACAAGGCGATCGCGTTGCTGGGGCGCATCCAGGCCGGCCAGCAGATCACCACGGTCGACGCCCTGTACAAGACGATGGTCCTGGAAGAGCCGGCCACGCTGGCCACCGCGGACGCGGTGGTGCAGCAGTTCGATGAACTGTCCGGCACCCGTGCCCGGATGATCACCGCACGCCAGCAGGTGAAGGCGCTAACCCCGATCCGTGAACACCGACAAACCATCGACGACGCGGCGGGCCGATTGACGTCAATCGACAAGATCGGATCGTTCGCCGCTACGGCGTCGCCCGCCGCGTTGTGGCGTCACCAACGCCGGATGGAGCTGTTGCGCGCGGCGGAGGAGGACCTGGGCCGACGGCACCGTCGGGCACAGGACGAGCTGGCAGAGACTAACGCTCTGGTCAAAGCCGCCGAGGCACGTCGCGACGGGGTCGCCGACACCATTCGTGCCTCCGGTGGAGACCGCCTGGAGACCGCCCAACGGGAGATCAGCGCCGTTCAGCAGCGGCTGGGCGACGTCGGCAGGGCCCGGGAACGGCTGGACAGGGTGCTGGACACGATCGGTGCCTCGGTCGCGACCAGTGACGAGTTCGCCGCGCTGGTCGAAACGGCGCACCGCTCGGTGGCTGACGTCGACGCCCGGCGGACTGCTCAGCTGACGTACGCCGAGGCAATTGCGGAAGAGAAGGAGGCTGGACGCGAGCTAAGAGGCCTGCGCGCCGAACGCGACGCGGTTAAGGCCCACCGGGGCAACATCCCGACCGAGCTGCACACGGCCCGCGCGAAGCTGGCTGCAGCCGCTGGCCTCAGCCCCGAGGACCTGCCGTTTGTCGGCGAGCTGATCGAGGTGCGAACGGAGTTCGAGCCGTGGCGCGAGGCGTTCAACCTGGCGCTCGGCGGATTCGCCACCCGGATGCTGATCGACATCGGCCGGTTGAACGCGTTCCGTGAGGCGATCAACGCAGTGCCGACTGCACGGCGTATCCAGTTCGAGGGCGTGCGTACCGGGCAGCGTGACGAGGCCGGGCTCGACAGCAAGACGCTGCCCGGCAGGCTCGACTATCGGCCGTCGCCGTTCACCGTCTGGCTTAAGGGTGAACTTGCCCGCCGGTTCGCCTATGTCTGTGTTGACACACCGAGACTGCTGCCGCAGTACACCAAGGCACTCACGATCACCGGCCAGACCTCCGAAGGTGGCCGGGGCGCGCATGGCGGCCATGGCCGAGGCAACGTCCTCGGTTTCACGAACACTAGGACGCTCGCCGACCTCGACACCAGGATCAGCCACGCCCGCAAGCGCGTCGACGCCGCGGCCACGGGGGTAGAGAAGGAGGAGGCAAATCTCAACTCGATGGAAGCGCGCCGCACCGCGTACCAAAGTCTGATCGATCTTTCGTGGAAGCAGGTAGATGTCGCTGGTGTCCAGGCCGAGCACAAACACTGGAACGGTGTCATCGAGGAGATTCGGGCCGGCAACCCGGAGATCGATCAGCTGCAGCGCGGCCTGGACGCTCTCAAGGAACAGGTCAGGGAACTGATCGAACGGGTCGGCCAGCAGAAGAAGAACATGAAGGAACTCGGTGATTCCTGGGCTGCGACCGTCGACGAGGTGGATAGCGCCCAGCTGGCGCTCGACAGGGCCGAAGAGGCGGGCGTCGACCTCACCCGTGAGCATCGGGACTACCTGGAGACCCTCTTCGAAGGAACCACCGAACGCGCCGGCCCGGCGCAGGCGCTCGCCGAGTTCGATGCGGGAGTCAGACGTGCCGCCGAACGGGTCGGCACCGACCGACGATCCGCGACGGAGTCGATCGGCCGATCGCGCAAGGCGCTGCAGGATACCTTTTCCACCTTCCTCGAACGCTGGCCGAACCCCAACCTCGGCATCGAACCGGATGCCTCCTACCGCGACTTCGAGCGCCTTCTTACCGACCTGGAAACCAGCGGCCTGCATGAGCTGGAGACCGAGTGGCGTGACAGTCTGCTCAACCTTTCCGGCAATGACCTGACTGGCCTGGACAGCGAGCTCGCCGCCGCTGTCCGAGAGATCCGCGACCGGATCGACCCCGTCAACCGCATCCTCGCCGAATTACCGTTCGCTGACGACGGGCACCGGCTGCGCATCGACCCGCAGGAAAGCCACTCCACGGCCCGCGCTCGCTTCCGCAAGGAACTACGCGACGTGCGCGCCTTCATCGACAATGCCGCGACAGAGGACGACCGGGAACGCGCCTACAACCGGATGGTCAAGGTGATCGACCGGATCCGCCGCACTGCCCCGGACTTCGCCGACCTCGTCGACGTCCGCAACCACGTCCGGATCAGCGCAGAAAAGATCGACCTCGGCGGTACGCACGTCGCCATCTACGACCACATCGGCGAAAAATCAGGCGGCGAGTCCCAGGAGCTCGTCGCCTTCATCGTCGGTGCAGCCCTGCGCTACCAGCTCGGCGACGCGGGCGCCACCCGTCCCCGCTATGCCCCGGTCTTCCTCGACGAGGCGCTGATCAAAGCAGACGCCCACTTCACCGGCCGCGCCATCGGAGCGTGGCGAGGCCTAGGCTTCCAACTGGTCATCGGAGCGCCGAACGACAAACACAGCGCGATCGAACCACACGTGGACGCTGAGTACCTGATCCTCAAAAACGCCCACGGCCAATCCTGGGCGAAACTGCTGGTCGGGGTAGCAGACGCATGACCGTTCTCGTCACCCCGCAGGACGCCGTCGCGGCTGTCCACGGCAAGCTCAGACAGAAATGGGCGGAGGCGGTGTGCGCGGAGTTCGGTGTCGGAGACCGCGTCGCCTTCTCCGTTCGGCTGCGCCCCGGAGTAAGGACGGGCAAGGCGGTCGAGCAGCTTGGATACACCACCTGGACGAGCTGGCACATGCAATGGCGCGACTTCTGCGACCGGCTCCCCGCCGGCGTGGAGGTCGACCGCGCTGCGGTGACCATCCGGGGAGTCGGCGGGGACTTTCCGGCCGTGCTCAACGCTGATCTAGACGGCGCCGCCGCGCTCCTCGACGGCGCTGAAACGCCGACCGTGGACCTCGGGCGGGCCCGTAAGTTGGCATCGTCCCTGCAATCCGCCAGCGCCACCCTCACCCCATCCACGCTGCGGGCCGTCTACAGCCTTCCACCCAACGACGTGGACGTCCTCATCAGCGCAGTGACCTGGCTATGCCAGCACCCCGACGCCGGGAACTGGACGTTGCGGCAACTTCCCGTGCCCGGGATGCACACCAAATGGCTCGACACCCACGGCGCGCTACTACGCGACGTCGCGGGACGTGATGTCCGCGACGAAGTCCGGCCCCGGCTGACCGTCATGCACCTGACCTACGTCGATCCCGGCCATGCTGTGTCTGGCCGGCGTAGGCACGATGCCTGGACCACTGGGGACGTGCACGACATTGCCTACCCACCGCGCGTCGTACTCGTCGTCGAAAACCGCGACTCCCGGCTCTGGTTCCCACAGGTCAACGACACAATCGTGGTCGAGGGAGGCGGCAAGGCAGCAGCCACCCTCCTCGCGAACGTGCCTTGGATCCGCGCCGCAAATCACGTTGTCTACTGGGGCGACATCGACGCTGACGGGTACGCAATCCTCGACCGCTTCCGCGCCGCGCTCGCCGTACCCGCGCCAGACGGGTCACCAGCCAAACATGTCACCTCTATCCTCATGGACGCCACCGACCTCCACCGCTACTCCCTGCACGGCGTTAACCATGACAAGGCCGGGCGACCCATCAAGGCCTCACAGGAGGACTTGCCGCATTTAACCGAGGCCGAGACCATTGCATACGCCACCATCGCTACCGCAGGCCCAACTCCATTTCGCCGAATCGAACAAGAAGCCATCCCTCTCGATCACGCCGTAGCTCAACTCCTGCGTATATTTAAAACATAGCACCAGTTCAGAGTCGCATATCCGTCACCGCAATAGACAAGAATATCGTCAGCATCCAGATCGCCATCAGCAGAGAACTGAAGCCAAACACTGAAGTCGAACACGTCAACCGGCTCACTAGCTGAGGGGTCTGCGGTTGCCGGCGGCATCGATCTTCGAGCGTGATCGGGTCGATTGCCATCGGCACGAGTATGCGTCGACCCAGCCCAACGTCCGCTACATGACGTGACGGACGATCGCCGACCGCAGGGCGATCGGAGATCATGGGAATGCCGTTAACTTCGAGAATGCCGCGCGCAAGGGTTCAATGCGAGTCTCCGCAGCTTACGCCCAGGCCAAGCCGTCCGGAGTCGGCCGAAGCACGACCGCGGCAGTAGCTATTGGCTGGCCTTCCTCACAGCGAGAGTCTGCTGCGGCATCGGCCCCCAAGCGCTGCCGACAACCTCGTAACGAGAGCCCTCAAACTCATAGAACTGCTCGTCGTATTGGCCCGGGTGCTCGAACTCGGTGAGCCGATCCCCGTTCATATGGTCCAATAGCACAGTTACCTTGATCATAGTCATGGACTATACCGCAAATTCTGCACTCTACGACAGACATCGTGTACGATCTTGGTCGGCACACGAATACGGGCATCGTCGCCGGACGACGGGTATCAGTGTCGAGTCAGCGCATAAGCCCATCTCCTCCATTGTCCGGCTGTTACTGCGGCAGGAGGGCGGCCGTCTGTGAGGGTCTTGTCGCAAACTCGCGACGTGAGAGACTACGTAGATCTAGCCGCCGCAGCGGACACGCTCCAAGCGGCCGAACAGGTCGGCGCAGAGCAGCATCGGCATCAGGGAGTGCGACCGCACCATCGGTGGCATGAGCGTGCGCCATTCTCCCCTTCGGGAAGGTCACAGTTAAGCGTCAAGGCGATCAGGCGGGTCAGGCATCCGACCGTCTGGCAACTGGAGCATGTGCTGGGTCAATCCATCGCGTGGTGTAAGCGTAGACGGAAAACGAAAGGACTCTCACCGGGCTATCTCAGCCATACCCCAAGCGAATCAGCCCGGCTCCGACCGCTCATGCGCAGAAATAGGTCGACTGCTTGCTCCTCGGTGAGGGTACAGATGTAGTCGGCGGCCGCCCGATGCGGCGCCAGATCTTCCCCCTCTTCTTTCTTGGCAGAATCGTAGATATCCCAAAACCGTCGTGGTCTACCGAGGTGCCCCTTCGAGAAATCTAAAGATGCCGAGTTGACTAGCATCTCGTGGAGCTCGGTCACCAAGCGCTGCTGCCCCACCTCAGCTGCACGTATATTTGGATTCATGACAACGTAATACGTAGTTATATGCTTTAGTATCTCGGCTACGTATTGCGTGTGGTCATCGACGCAAACATACGGCGGCCCTGAAATTGAATGACACCCTCGATCCAGCTGCATGATTAAGCTACTGATTAGGCTGTGAAGTTCAGCCTGATGGCGGCGCGAGCCATCGTATGGGTGCGAGATGCTTCCGGCGAACGCTGATTCCACGTAGTTCGCTGCCCTGTTAAACGCTTTCGGCTGGAAACCGCCTTGCCGCCCCAGTTCGTCGCGCACAAAAGTTCGGAAATTTTTCCATTCCGCTACCAGCGTTTCTGGCCTTACGAGTCCTGCGTGAATAAAATCCTCGAGGTCGTGCGTAGCAAAGGAGATATCGTCGGCCCAGTCCATGATGATCGCATTCGGGGACCTGACTCCTGCATCACCTGGCGCTGTCATCTCTCCGCGCGCGAAAATGAAATCATCTTCCTCTGTTCGATACGCCCCCCGTTTCTTCCCCCTGCTTCGGTCGGTCAGAGCTGGAGCGGGCTTTGGCTTAACGAACTGAGGATATTTCAGGATGGCAGATAGCGATGCCAGGGTAAGGTCGAGCCCGGGGCTCTTTTGATTGCGAACGCAAAGCTTGGTGACAATCCGAAAAGACTGAGCGTTGCCCTCGAATCCCTGCTTCGTTCCGGTGACTCCATCCAGGATGTCCCTAAGCGCCGATTCAGCGGCATGCCCAAACGGCGGATGCCCCAAGTCATGTGCCAGTCCGGCCACTTCGACGACATCGGGCACAAGGTCGCATGTATCGAGTTCGGGCTCTTCGCGCAGGAGACGCTCAGCAATCCGGCGACCCATCTGCGCCACTTTGAGACTGTGGGTCAGGCGGTTATGAATCAAGTGCCTTTCATGCACCGCCGCAACTTGCGTTATTCCGGCGAGTCTTCGAAACTCCGCCGAGTAGAGTACCCTGTCTCTATCTTTCTCGGCTGGATATCGGTACTCGTTGGCATCCCTATCGCGCTTCGCATAATTGCGGCGTGAGCGGTTTTTCTTGCGCTCTTTTTCGATGTCTTCGTACATGTTGGACCACCCACTCCGGGCGACCCATCGAGTGCCCGAAAGGACCGCCCTATGCGCTTACCTTGGATATCTTGCCGTCTCGCCCACTGGGAAGAAGCTCACCATTCTTGGTCATTGTAAACAGCGCCTGCCACAGGGCTCGCTGGCGGGCGGCGGTAGTCGGAAGCATTCTTTCTATAAGCTCGTGCCGATGCACTGCCTCGGCGAGATTGTGTACGTACGATCGAAGATCGCTAAGCGCGATGGCTTCCTCGACTTCTTCGTCTCGTTCGACAACGACACCGACATTACCTTCTGGCGTGAATTCCAATCTTCCTTCCGTTAGGAGATAATGCCATCCGATCAAGAGGGAGTCGTATGAAACCAGGAACTTCTCAGAAGCCTGACGAACCAGGACAGACGGGGCGAGCGGGCCCATAGTCGAAGTAACACTCAGCAGGGCGTCGATCGCCTGGTTCTGCTGATTGGTGGTGTTGCCCATTGAGTCTCCGAGAGTCTGCGCGTGCGGGATGCACGACGGTATCAGCAGACAGATGCTTCATGAAAACCTCAGGTGGCGATTTAGCCGGTGCCCCAGTGGCCCCAAATCAGACAAAGTTTACGTCTATCCCTTTAGGTCAATAACAGCTTACTTCCGGTAGACAACTCCCAGTCGTACCTCAACGTCACGATCTCAGAATCCCTACCGGATTGAATCTGACCCCAAGAGCGGGTTTTCAAATAGTAAAAAGCGTCTCTGCAGGTGGACCGCCACCCCATCTCGGCAGATGAGCTTTCTGTCGGAATTTGTGCCATGTCACATATACTTGAACACTCGGCTCGACTCGTCTGTCTCCAGAGTTCAACCCTTGCTTTCGGCTGCGAGCGGGTGCGGATGGCCGGTCAAGGCAGCGAGTGCGGTGGCGACTGCTTGGATGTCGGCTTTGATATAGGTTGTGGTGGCGGGGCCGGTGTTGTCAGTGTGGCCGGCGTAGGCGCGGGCGATGCCGTAGCCGAAGTTGCGTTCGACCCAGGTCAGCGTGGTGTGGCGGAGCCAGTGGGTGGACACGCTTTGTGCTGCGACCCACGGAAGCCGGTCACCGATTCGTTTCCAGAGGTGATCATAGCGGCGAGGGGTGAGGGCCCGGCCGTCGCGATACCGCAGTAGCTGCTCTGCCGGCAGCAGTGCGCCCCGGGCGGAAGCGTGATCTTTCAGCCGGGAGGCCAAGTCGAGGGTGATCGGCTGCCAGCGCAGCGTCTCGCCCTTCTCTCGTAGCCGCACCAGGCCGTAGGTGATGTCGAGGTCCATCAGCCGCAGGGCGAGGGTGCCTCCGCGGCGGCATGCGGTCTCGGTATGAAGCCGAAGGAGCAAGGCGTCGAGGACTGCGTCGTTGCCGCTGGTACGCGCGACCTGATTGATCTCGTCGAGCTCGTGTGCCGTCAGGGCTCTGCGGGGGCTCGGTAACCGCCGGGGCTTCGCAATCTGATGGGCCGGGCTGCTGGTCGGGGCGATGATTCCATCGGCGATCGCCCGGTTGAAGAACGCGCGAGCTGCAGAGATGAGGTTCTCTCCCGCGTGGCGGCCTCCACGTCCGTTTCGTCGCTGGCGAGCAGTGCGGGCACACCTGCGTTGGAGGGCTTCGACGTCGGTGGCGGAGATGGCGGCAACTGATCGGTCTCCCCACGCGTCGGCCATGCGATTCCAGTACGAGCCGTAGGTGCGGTTGGATGCCGCGCTCGCCGCCTCGCGTACTCGCGGGAGATACTCGCGGATAGTCGGGGCCGAGGTGCTCTTGCTGAGCTGTAGGTCCGCGACAGTGAGGCCTAGCTGTTCCAGCAGCGCCCGTGCGGTGGCGATTCGGTCAGGATCAGCGGCCATCACCTTCACGCCCTTGCGGCTGCTCGCCGTAGTAGGAGGCGAGCAACGCGGTGATCAGGGTATGAGGGTGGACCAGCAGAATGTCCTGCCGAGGCGCTGCGACGACCATGACACGATGACCGGGTTCGAGCCCGAGCAGCATCCGAGCTGATCCGGGAACGGCCAAGTCTCCGCGCGCACCGATGCGGTGCCGGCCCGTCGGCGACGAACCAACGATCACGATGTCACCGACAACGGTCAGATCAATGCGATGGCCTGGGTTCCAGCCCAAGTCCCGAAGCAAGCTACGGGCGGAGAACCGGCCGGAGCCGTCGAGCTGGGCTATGTCGAGATCGAGTGAGCCCGTATCAGCCTCTGAGGGCAGGTTGAGCCGTCGCGGCTCCGGAGCCAGGAGCGGACCGGTCTGTGCAGGTCGACGAGTCGCAGGTGGGATCAGCGCGCCGATCATCTGTTCAGCGTGGCCAGTTCTCAACCGGTGAGGTGAGCCCACGACGACCATGGTGACGTTCGGAAGAGATCAACGTCCGGGATTTGGACAAGGTCGGACTAATCGACGCGACCCATCGCCGTTTCGGAAACAAAAATGGTGAAAAACCACCGTGAAGGCGATTTTTCACCATAAATGGTGTCCGAGGGCGGAACCCCCACGAGTGGTACAGATACCACAACAGTATCCGTGTTCATGTGGTAATCCTATCATTGTTCACTCTTCGTTGGCCGCCCGCAGCAATGCCAAATCCGCCGCACAAGTAATAGGCGAAGCTCCGGTAGCCCCAGATTATTAGGGGCTACCGGAGCTTCGCCTATTACCGACATGACTCGCATCACCGCAGCGGCCACAGCCCAGCTACTTGATAGAGCCTCGAAAAGCCGGTGAAGACCAGAGTGAGGTTAGCGTGTCCCGATCTTACTCAGTAGCGGAAGCGGGTGACCACCGAGTTGAGTTCCGCGGCGGTGGTCGCTAGTTCGGCCGCAGCGGCCCGGGTGTCGGCCACGGTGGAGGTGGTGCGGCTCGTGGAAGCCGAGACCGCGCCGATGTTCGAGGCGATCTCCACGGCGCCGGAGGCAGCACCGGACAAGGTCCGGTTCATCTCCTGCGTGGTGGCGGTCTGTTCCTCGACCGCCGAGGCGATCGTGACCTGGAAGCTGTTGATGCGCTCGATGATCTCCGAGATGCTGCCGATTGCCGTGACGGCGCCGTTCGTGTCGTTCTGAATGGCCTGTACGCGCTGAGCGATGTCCTCGGTTGCTTTGGCGGTCTCCTGGGCCAAGTCTTTGACCTCGCCGGCCACGACTGCGAAGCCCTTGCCCATCTCGCCTGCGCGGGCCGCTTCGATCGTGGCGTTCAGCGCGAGCAGGTTCGTCTGCTCCGCGATGGAAGTGATCACCTTCACTACGGTGGCGATCTCTGTCGACGACTCGCCGAGCCGGGCCACGATGGCGTTGGTTTGCGCGGCCATTTCCACGGCTTTGACCGCAACGCCTGAGGCTTCAGTAGTGGAGGCGCTGATGTCGTTGATAGCTGATCCCATCTCCTGGGCACCGGCCGTAACGATGGTGAGGTTACTCGAGACCCGGTCGGCCGCCGCCGCGACGGTCCCGGCTTGCATCGACGCTTCGTTGGCTGCCTGGTCGACTTCTGCGGACACTTCGGAGAGGCGGTTGGCTGCGGCATCGATCGTCGATGCGTTTCCGGCCAGTCGTACAACGTCTTCTCGGAGGCGGGCAACGGCTTGATCGAGCGCTGCGGCCATGCGCCCGATCTCGTCCCCGCTGGTGACGCCTGCGCTGCGGGTGAGGTCGCCTTCTGCCAGCGCCTCGGCCAGTTGGGAAACCCTACGTACGTGGCTGCGGGCTCGCCTGGCGATACGGAGTCCGATCAAGAGGCTGACAGCGGTGCCGGCGGCCAGCAGGGCTCCAATGATCCAGTTCGCTTTCGTGGCCGATTCCTGCGCTGCGGCTATGTCTCGCTCCGCCAGCGCCACAGCTTGCTCGTGCAGGATACTTTCGTCGTCGCTTAGAGCGCCGAAGAGTGCGTTGTACTCATCTTGGCGAGTGGCGATCTGTGCGGTGGTCAGCTTGCTGACGTCGACGGCCTGGAAAGCTACATAGGCTTGCCAGTCGCTTTGCGCTTTGGCGACTGCTTCGACCGCGACTGCGTCGGAAGCCATGCCCGCCCGGAGCACGGCCAAGGCTGCGACGAGTTCCTGATCTTTGGCGGCCATGCTCTTGTCAATGACGTCACCGATGCTCGGGAAGAGTTGCTTTGCGAGAGCGTTAGTGCTGTATGCCTCGACATTCTTGGAGAATGTGCTCGTCGCGGTCAGCAGGGTGATCGCACTGCGTTCCGAATTGGCCGAAGACTCGTTCAGTTGATGCACTGTGGTCATCGACGTCAGACCAATCAAAGCGCCGCTTGCTGTCGCGGACAGCACCGCAGTGGCGATCTTGGTGCCCAATGAACGATTCGCGAGTATGCCGCCAAGCTTCATGCCGCGCCCTCTCCTTAAACCGGGTACACCGTAATGATCGGCTCTCAGGGCAGAGGCTTGAGGCGTAAATCACAACATTAACGTTCAAAATCTAAACAGTCGCACCCGCGACGGATCGTTCGTGCGTCATCTCGGCTCAGAGATGACGCACGAGCCGCGGGCCGCGGCAATCAGTCCGCTTCGCGGGTGCTGAAAGCCGCGTCGAAGGCAGCCTCCGGGGCGTCGAACAGGTGGCGGCGGACGAACTGCAACGCCTCTGGGGCGCCCATGAGCCGATCCATGCCGGCGTCCTCCCACTCGATGGAGATCGGCCCTTGATAGCCGATGGCGTTGAGGGTGCGGAAGCACCGTTCCCAGGGCACATCGCCGTGGCCGGTGGAGACGAAGTCCCAGCCGCGGCGCGGGTCGGCCCAGGCGAGGTGGGAGCCGAGCCGGCCGTTGCGGCCGTTGCCAGTTGCCAGCTTCACGTCCTTGCAGTCCACGTGGTAGATGCGGTCCGCAAAGTCGAGAAGGAAGCCGACCGGGTCAAGGTCCTGCCACATCATGTGTGAGGGGTCCCAGTTGAGGCCGAACGCCGGGCGATTGCCGATCGCGTCGAGGGCCCGCTTCGTGCTCCAGTAGTCGTAAGCGATCTCGCTGGGATGGACCTCGTGGGCGAAGCGGACACCGACTTCGTCGAAGACGTCGAGGATCGGGTTCCAGCGGTCGGCGAAGTCCTGGTATCCGGCGTCGATGACGTCCTGGCCGACGGGCGGGAACATTGCGACGTACTTCCAGATGGCGGAGCCGGTGAAGCCGACCACGGTGTCGACGCCGAGGCGTGCGGCGGTGCGGGCAGTGTTCTTCATCTGCTCGGCGGCCCGCCGTCGCACGCCCTCGGGGTCACCGTCTCCCCAGACGGAGTCGGGCAGCATGTCGCGGTGCCGCTGGTCGATGGGGTCGTCGCAGACCGCCTGGCCCTTCAGGTGGTTGGAGATCGCGAACACCTTCAGGCCGTGCTCGTCGAGGACGGCGCGTTTGCCCGCGAGGTAGTCGTCGTCGATCGCGCCGCGGTCGGGGTCGAGGTGGTCGCCCCAGCAGGCGATCTCCAATCCGTCGTAGCCCCACGACGACGCAAGCCGGCACACCTCGGTGAACGGCAGGTCGGCCCACTGGCCGGTGAACAGGGTGACGGGACGGCTCATCGAGTGGCTCCGGTCGTGGCGAGGTCCGCAGCGGGCACGTCCACCCAGGCGCCGGTGCTGGCGGAGCTGAGCACGGCGTCGATGATCCTCGCGGACCGCAGTCCGTCGGCGAAGGTCGGCAGTCCGTCCGGGACATCACCGCGTACGGCCTGGTAGGTGTCGGCGACGAAGCTTTCGAAACAGGACGCGTAGCCCTGCCCGTGCCCGGCGGGCAGGTGCGACAGGCGACGCTGGTCGGCACTGCCCTGGCCGGGATCGCGCTGCAGGATCTCGGCGGAGGTCTCGGAGCCGAGCCATACCGTCTCCGGATTCTCCTGATCGAAGACCGCCGAGCGGTTCTGCCCGTCGAACTCGAACCAGAGCCGGTTCTTGCGCCCCGGGGAAACCTGCGAGACGTTGACCGAACCGAGCACACCCGACGCGGTCCGGAACGTCACCACTGCGGCGTCCTCGGTGTCCACCGTCCGCAACTCGCCGCCTGAGGTACCGCCGAAGGTGGCCGCCGAGCCCGCCGGGCGCCGCGCCACAGTGGTGGCCGTCGTGGCGGTCAGCGACGCGATGCGCTCCCCGGTGACGAATTCCATCAGGTCGCACCAGTGCGAGCCGATGTCGGCGAACGCGCGCGAAGGCCCGCCCGCGGCGGCGTCCACCCGCCAGCTGGTGGCCAGCGGAGAGACGAGCCAGTCCTGCAGGTAGCTGCCGTGCAGCAGTTGCCAGGGGCCGAACTCGCCGGCGGCGACCCGGGCCCGGATCTCTCGGACGAGCGGGTGGAACCGGTAGACGAACGGCACAGTCGCCACCCGGTCATGGCGGGCGACCAGATCGGTGAGGCTTTGGGCCTGCTCGGCACCAACGGCAAGAGGCTTCTCACAGACGACGTGCGCACCTGCGGCAACAGCGGCCTCGACGTGCTCGGCATGCACACTGTTCGGGGTACAGACGTGGACGACGTCTGGAGCCAGCCTGGCCAGGTCGTCGATGGAGCGCAGTGGCTCGGTGCGCCAGCGGGAGGCGGCCCGGGCGGTGCTGTCCTCGCTACCGGCCATGGCGCCGACGATCTGGGCGCCCGCGAGCAGCGCGGCGCGGCGGTGGACTTCGCCAATCATTCCGGTGCCGAGGATGGCAACCCTCAAGGGATTGTTCATGTCATGTCCTGTTCAAGGAAGGGGGTCAGAGCACGATGCCGGCGAAGGCAACACAGGCCGGTTGTGGGGTCGCGATCTCGGCGACGGGCCTCAGCGAGCCGTCGCTGGCATCGACGGCGAAGCTGCGGACCAGGTTGGCGGGCCGATCCGCGACCAGAAGAAACGTCCCCGTGGGGTCGAAGGCGAAGCTTCGGGCGGCGACCCCGGGATGCAGAGAGCGACCCAACGCGACATGCCCGCTGCGGCTGAGCCGACCATCGGTTCCGACAGCGAACCAGGCCAGGGAATCCTCGCCGCGGTTGTTGACGTAGACGAATCGGCCACCCGGGTGAATCCGGACGTCGGCGGGCTCATTGGGTCCCCGGTAATCGGGGGCCGTGGACAATTGCTCGTCCAGTAGTGTGAGCGATCCGTCTACCGGGTCGAAGGCCAGCGACATCAGCCGTGAGGAAAATTCGCAGGTGACGAAGGCGTGACCGGATTGCGGATCGAACACCAGGTGCCGGGGTCCTGTTTCGGGGCGGCACTGGTACACCGACACGGTCTTCAGCCCGTCGTCGAGCGACAGCACGAGGATCTGGTCGGTTCCTTTGTCACACACCAGCACGTACCGGCCGGACGGGTCGAGCACCGCGCTGTGCGCGTGTGCGCTGGCCTGGCCGTGCCCGCCAACCTGTGGGGAGCCGTTGGGGTCGGGCCCGTGCCCGTCCAGCACCCGCGCGTCGCGCAGATCCGCCAGGGCGCCGTCGCGGTCGAGGTCGTACAACAGCACGGTGGAGTCGTCGTACTCGTAGCGGACCGTCCAGCCGCCGCCGGGCTCGGCGACGACGCGTTCGATGTGGTCGAAGCTGCCATGGTTGGCGGTCATCAGGACCCGGCGGGACTCGCTGACCGTCAGGTAGCACGGGAATGCTCCCGGGGCTGTGCGCGAGTTCACCAGCCGCAGGCCACCGTCGGCGGGGTCCACGGCGTAGGCGTACACCGACGCCGCCGGACCGGCCGGGCCGCGGCCGTCGGTCTTGCGCTCGTCGACGGCGTACAGGGTGGCGAGTTCGGGAGCGTAGGCGAGAAAGCCCGCCTCGGCCGGCTCGGGTACCTGGCTCAGCCGGGTGAGCCGGGTGCCGTCGGCGCTGACGTCCAGCACGTGAATGCCGCCGCCGGCCGGGTTGCCGTCGCTGTAGCAGCCGATGTAGGCGATCAGTCGGCCGATCATGATGCCAGCAACCGGCGCATCATCTCGTGGTGGCGCCGGACCTGCTCCACCTCGTCCATCATCTCCGCGCGGGTGCGGTCCTGGGAGTAGCGCTGCCCCTCGTACTCGGTGTTGAGGTAGCCGTTGTAGCCGCCTTCTTTGAGCGCTTCGATCGCGGAGGCGGTGTCGATGGCGATGTCCTCGTACTCGCCGGCTCGGCCTGGGATCTCCGACATGTGGTTGAACTTGGCCTGCACGCTCACCACGAGCGGGACCAGCTCCCGCAACTGCGCACCGGTGGCGTAGGACAACGTCAGCGCCTCCGCCACCACCGTGTAGTCGATCTCGGCAGGGGCGGGGACACGTTTGTCGGTGAACGCGCGCACCTCTTCGAAGACCTCGCGCAGCCCGTCGTCGCAGGAGCCGGTGCGCAGGAAACGGGTGAACGCCGAACGGATGTTGCCTGCGGTGTGGGTGGTGTGCGTGAACGATCCGGTGGCGAGCAGCCCCGACAGTTCTACCGCTGCCTCGCACGCCTGCGGGTTGGCGCCGCGACGTTCGAACCAGGCGAGCTGGACCTGGGAGGGCCGGGTGCCGAAAACCCCGAAGTCCGGGACGATGCCGAGATGTGTGGTGCCGGTGCTCTGCACGTACCGCTGAATCTCCTGGACCTCGGGCCCGTCCAGGCGCATCGGCTGATGGATCTCCTTGCCGATGCGGATGTTGAGCTCCTCGGCCAGCGGCAGTGCGGAGACCATGATGTCCAGAGGTACCACCGACAGGCATTTGACGTTGGCGAATCCGAGACGTTTCGCCAGGCGGAGGTCGTGGCGCAGCCGGTCGGCGCACTCCTCGTGGCTCATGACGTGGTCGCGGAACCGCAGCACGTCCATGCCGACGTTCATCGTCACCGGCACCGTGCCGTAGCTCTGCATCCAACCGTGCCAGCGCCGCACGAACTCGTCGCCCGGGTCCGGGTAGTGCAGCGACATCTCGTCGATGATCTCGACACCGTCGGCGCCCCCGAGGTTCTGGGCGACCTCCCGGATCTGCCCTTCCAGGTCCAGTTCCTTGAAGAACTGCGTCTGCTGGTACGAGTAGAACGACACCCCACGCTTGATGCCCATCACTTCTCCTCGTTCACGGAAAGGGTGTAGGTGACGACGTAGGGCGTCTTGTCCGACCCGGCGCCTGTGCCCGGCTCCGGCGGGTCCGTCACCCATTGCTCGTCCGTCGGCAGGTAGCCGTAGGCGGCCAGGACGCTCTGCTGGAACCGCACGGTGTGCTGCCCGGCGGCGAGGGGCCGGTCCGTCGCGACGTGCAGGATCGCCTCGTCGTCGTAGTCCCAGTGCTCGTCGACGGCGGTCCGGGTCTGCTCGAAGCTGCGCGGCGGCTGGCCGTTGACCTCGAAGGTCTGGACCTCCCGGGGGTACGAGACCCCGTCGACCTCCACGAAGTAGCCGTTGTGCAGCGACAGGTAGCAGCCGCGGTAGTTGGCGTGGCGTACCGCGAGCTGGAAGCCGGTAGGTTCGTTGCGCAGGCTGTCCGCGCGGATCAGGTAGTTGTCGAACATGGTTGTCGCCTCCCTACTTCTGCTGAGCGATGTGCTCGGCGGCCCGCGCGGTCAGCGCCATGATCGTCAGGGTGGGTCCGACGGCGCCGTTGGAGACGTAGCTACTCGCGTCGGTGACGTAGAGGTTGGGGATGTCCCACGTCTGGTTGTGCTCGTTGAGCACGGAGCGGGCCGGGTCGCTGCCCATCCGGGCCCCGCCGCACTCGTGGATGGCGGCGCCCATCGCCATGCTCTTGGGGAAGCCGAGGCGGAAGATGAGCCGGCTGATCGGGTCGGCGTCGGGCCAGATCTTCGTCGAGTCCAGGCCGAGGGCGGAGCCGGCGAAGTTGACCTGGTACCCGCTGGCCTCGGCCATCTCGCGCAGCCCGCGGACCTGGGCGCGCATCATGGCCCGCTCGTTGTCGGTGATCTGCAGGCGGATCCGCGGGATGGGGATCCCCCAGGCGTCGGTGCGCCGCGGGTGCACGGTGATGCTGTTGTCGTAGTACGGCAGCATCTCGCCGAACGCCATCAGCCCCACGGTGCCGGGATTGCCGTCGGGCACCGGGATACGGCCGATGGTGCCCTGCACCGCGTAGCCGCGGGCGAACTCGGCCGGGTTGGCGCCGTCGAGGTTGTTGAACCGGGGGATGTAGACCCCGCCGACGGGCGCGTAGTAGGGGTCGTCCGGTGCCGGGTTGACGGTTTCGTGGCCGCGGCGTTTCGGGTCGCCGCCGAACAGCAGGCTGGGGGTCTGGTCCATGAAGTAGCGGCCCAGCATGCCCGAAGAGTTGCCGAGGCCGTTCGGGTGCCCGTCGGTCGCCGAATTGAGCAGCAGCCGCACCGACTCGATGGTCGAGGCGCACAGCACCACATAGTCGGCGCTCAC
Organism: Actinoplanes oryzae; assembly: GCF_030757795.1. Lineage (GTDB taxonomy): Bacteria > Actinomycetota > Actinomycetes > Mycobacteriales > Micromonosporaceae > Actinoplanes. Next base: position 30,350 of record NZ_JAUQWH010000049.1, on the reverse strand, counting down.
CCGGTGCTCGGTCTTGGCCTTACGGTCGATGAAGACGACGCCGTCGGCCCGGCCAGTACGCCGATCGACGGTGACCTTCGAGACGACGGCATCGGTACGTGTCGTGAGCCGGCCCGTCTTACGTGCCGCGACGATCCCGAGCGGTACCCGGTGCAGGTTCGGCGCGGCGTAGCGCCAGGGGATGACGTGCCGCTCGGACCAGCGCTGCTCGACGGTCGCCTTGAACTCCTTCTCCGCCTCGGTGAACAGCGACGGTCCCCGGTACTTGCCGTCGGGCAGGTTCGGCAGCTTCTCGTCCGTGCCGTAGATGCCCATGAACTCCTCGACCCGGTCGTAGAAGGGTTCGAGGTCGGCGTACGAGATGGGCCAGTCCTCGCCGTGCCCGTCGTGACTCGCGGCCTTGAACTCGTGGTCGGAGCCGCGCAGCAGCACCCGGCCGTACGAGTGCAACCGCCCGCCGAGCTGCTGCCCGCGGATCCACAGGAAGTCACCGCCCTGCGTGGCGTACGGGCTCTTCAGGTCGTTGACCAGGAACGGGCTGGTCTGCGCCTTGAACATGGCCCGCCGTGACTGCCGGTGCTGGCCCTGCAGCACCGCTTTCGCCCGTCCGACGAGGTCGATGCTCATCGCGGCGGGCGGGGCCGGCGGCTGCGGGACGAAGTCGGCCTCGGTGATGTCCCGGCCGGCCTCGAGCAGCAGCACCTCCAGACCACGCTCGGTGAGCTCCTTGACGGCAATGCTGCCCGCCGCGCCCGATCCGACGACCACGACGTCGAAACGCTCGTCGAGGCTCTTCACGACAGCCGTCCAGGGATGCGCGCGGTGTCAGTGCTCGAGGTGTTCATGGACGTGCCTTTCTGGGGTTCCCGTGGGGGTGGTGGGGACAGCCGCGGCTAGGCTTCGCTGCGGCGGGAGTCTCGGAAGAACGCTGTCCACAGGGCGGTGGTGAGGATTGCCGCGCCGATCGGGACCAGCCACAGCGGTGTCCAGTCGCCAGGGCCGGAATCGGCGGTCACCACGGCGGCGTAGACCTCTCCGGCGCCGTAGGAGCCGATGAGTGCGCCGAGCCCGGAGACGACCAGGATCAGCATGTTCTGCGCCTGCGCGGCGATCTCCGCCCGGGCGACCTGGTTGAGGTACATGGCGCCGATGACCAGGAAGAAGTCGTTGCAGATGCCGTGCAGGGCCACCGCGGCGACCGCCATGGACAGGTGCCCGTCGGCGGCGGCGATGAACAGCACGAACCGGACACCCCACATGCACATGCCCAGCAGCAGGGCCCATTTCATGCCGATGCGCGACAGCACAATCGGGATGACGACGATGAAGAGCACCTCGGAGGCTTGTCCGATGGCGAGGACCCCGGCGACGTTCTCGATGCCGAGCGCGCCGAGGAACGGAGAGGCATAGGTGTTGTAGACGCCCAGCGAGATCGAGGTGAGCAGTGCGCAGATGAAGAAGACGGCGACGTTGCGTTGCCGCAGCAGGGGGAAGGCCCTCGCCCCGATCATGTCGCCCAGCGAGAAGCGCGCGCCCTTGGCCACCGGAGGCGAGGACGGCAGCGTGAAGGCGTAGAGGCCGAGCACCAGACTGGCGATCGCCGTGACGTAGAAGATGTCGGGTGAGGCCGACAGGGCCAGCGCACCCACTCCGAGGCCGGCGACGACCCAGCCCACCGTGCCGAAGACCCGGATGTAGGGAAAGAGCCGCTCGTTGTCGCCGAGGTGGCGGAAGGCGATCGTGTTGCTCAGGCCCAGCGTGGGCATGAAGAACAGCATGTAGACGAAGATCAGAGTAAGGACCGTGGTGCCGTTGCCGGCTCGTACGGCGCCCGGCAGGAACAGCATCACGCCGGCGCCGGCGAGGTGGGCGAGTCCCAGCACCCGTTGCGAGGGCAGGAAGCGGTCGCCGAGGGCGCCGAACAGCATCGGCGAGACGATCGTGGCGACGGCGGCCAGGGAATAGGCGAGGGCGATCGAGCCGGCAAGTCCGTTGGTCGCCAGGACGAGACCCAGGGTGGCGAACCAGGATCCGAAGACGACGAACTCCAGCAACATCATCGCCGTCAGGCGCAGGAAGACCGGTTTGGCGGAGGTGAGCTCGCCGCTCGGCAGGGGGGTGCTATCGGTGCGAATGGAGCCTTGCCCCATGGCGTGACCACTCATCGGGTTGCCCTTCGGCTATCAACGGCTCACTGAAGATTGTTCAGCAAGTGAATATTCTGAGCACTCAGGTGTTGATATTCATACAGTGTTACGAACGCTTTGCCAATAGGTTGCCGTGGGAAAGCTCACCATCTTGAGGATGCCTGCGCGTGCAGCGCCTCACCTCATCACCAGGTGAACACTCGCTCGCCGCCACAGCGGCACGGCCCGGCGAGCCCTTGACGTCATCGCACTTCAGGCGCACCCACCCGCAGACCATTCACTTGACGAACCTTCGGCTCGGACATTAAATGTTCAACATTCATGTCATGATGATTCTCGCGAGCTCAGGAGGCTGGCCGGGATATGCCTCGTACCCCTCATATCTCAGAGTCGCCGCCCGTGGACGCTCTGAAACCGGACTCGGGTCCCGGCAGGCACCGGCCGTGGTGGCGTGACTTCATCTCCGTTGGTCCGCACAACGGCGCCCACCGTCCAGCGCTGCGCGTCGCCGCCGCCATTACCACTCCGTTGACACTCCTGCTAGTTCTCGGACACCCGAGCTGGAGTGGATACGCCGTCTTCGGTGCGGTCAGCGCGATCTACAGCAAGAACCCCGACTACTCGGCACGTTGGCGCCACCAGGCGGCGGCGGGACTGGCCCTGACCATCGCGGTTACCACCGGCGCCGCCGTCGCAGCGATAGCGCCGGGCTCCCTGCTGGCAGTGGCGGCAATGGCCCTGCTGTCGCTGCTGGGCTGCCTGCTCACCCAGTCCCGGCATTGGAAACCGAACCCGGCCCTCTTCCTCGTGTTCGCGGCAGGGACGATCTCCGCCTACCCACATACCTGGCAGGAGGTGCCCCTCGCAGCAGCATTGGCTGCCGGCTCCGCGGGTTTCGGCATAGTCCTGGGCCAGCTCGGACACCTGCTGCCGGGCCATACCCGCCGCCAGGAACCGGTGCTCCCGGCCGTGCCGCTGCGGCACCTGATACGCCGGTCCGCCTTCCGCACCGACGCCGCGGCGCATCTCCTGGCACCGCTGCTGGCCGGAGGGGCCGCGACGATGCTCGGAATCGGTCACCCTTTCTGGGCTGCCGTGTCGGCGACCGTCCCCATGGGTGCTGCCACTCTGGCCGCCCAGCTGAACCGGGCCGGTCATCGCATCGCCGGCACTTCGCTCGGCCTGCTGCTAGCCGTCGCCCTGCTCGGAGCCGACCCTCCGCTCTGGTTCCTCGTCGCCGCCGTAGTGCTCCTTCAGACCGCCACCGAACTGTTCGTGGCCCGCAACTACGGCATCGCCGTCGTCTTCCTCACCCCGTTGGCCCTCGTCCTCGGCGACCTGGCCGCTTCCAGCCCGCTGCCCACGCTCGTCGCCGACCGCTTCATCGAGACGCTGCTCGGCATCGCGGTGTCCACCGCTCTGCTGCTGTCGCTGCGCAAGAGAACCAGCAGCAGAGACTCCGTGATCGAGAGAATCGCCGGTTAACGCGCATCCCGCAGGTCGGAGAGTAGATCACGAGCGGCTTCGGCGATACGGGGGCGAACCCCGAGTTCACGCAGCTGATCGCTCGCCGCGGCCATCTCGTCCGCGCGCCGCCGGGCGTGCCGGAGACTGCCGTCGACCAGGCGATCGACGGCATGCTGATCGAATCCGGCGAGCTCGGCCGCGATATTGGCCCGCAACCAATCACCGCAGCCTGCGGCCTCGCCCGCAGCAAGTGCCTCCATCACCGCGGCGGCCAGCCCCTTGTAGAAGACGCTACGCAGCAGCTTCCGGGAGATTGCCTCCCCAGCCGGGCCCGGCTGGATCGTCACATCGGCACCAAGACCGGACATGATCGCTTCATACCGGGTGGCCCCCTCACCGGACACCAGCATCGGAGTCCGCAGCCCTTTACCCGGTACCGGAGCCATCAGTGCAACATCGGCGACCACCACGCCGTGCGGCGCGCAGAGCCCCGCCAAGCCGGCCTTGGCCGCAGGCGCAGCGGTGTTCAGGTCAGCCCAGACCGTGCCAGGCGCCAGGCCGGGAAGGGCATTCACCAACGCGGGTACCGCGTCGTGTGAACTGTTCACACTCAGAACCAGGACGGCGTCACGGACCGCGCGCGTCTCATTCTCGCAAGCGGTGACGCCGTCCGGTGGGGTGCATCGTGGGTCGTAGCCGTGGATGTCGGCTCCGGCCGCGACCAGGTCCCGGGCGATCTCCGCGCCGGCTTCGCCCAGCCCGAGCACCGCGATACGCACGCCGGTCACCCTTCCACCACAGCCGCGCTGGCCGCCTCCGCCGCCATGCCCATCCACTCCGGAACAGTGCTCAGACCCTGACCGATATGGTCCATCACCGCTGCCACCCCTCCGAGAACGGCGGCGTCCGCACCGGTCTGCGCCGGTTGAATCCTGATGCTGGGTGACGCCGCCCGCAGGCTGCCGATCTCCACCGACGAGTTCAGACCGTCGAAGACCAGATCACCCGCCGCGCCGAGATCCCCGCCTACCGCCATCACGCTCGGCGCCATCACCTTGGCGGCGTTGGCGAAAGCCCGCCCCAGGTAGCTTCCTGCCTCGTACAGCACCCGGCGGCAGGTGGGATCACCGGCTCGGGCGCTGTCGATCACCTCCCGCAGGGAACCCTTCGTGGTGCCGAGTGAGGCCCCCAGCGCGGTCAGGATCGCGTGCTGCGAGGTGAACGTCGTCAGGCAGCCACGGCTGCCGCAGAAGCAGTACGGGCCGGACTCCTCCAGCACCATGTGCCCCATCTCCCCGGCGAGTCCGTCCCCGCCCCGGTAGATCTCGCCGTTGAGGATCAGGCCACCGCCCACCCCTGCCGAGCACATCACGTACAGGAAATCACTGGAGCCCCGGCCCGCACCCCAGGTCCACTCCGCCAGTGCTGCGAGGTTCGCGTCATTCTCGGCGACCACGACCGTGCCGAGTCGTTCGCTCAGCACGGTCGCGATGGCAACGTCCCTCCAGGCCGGAAGATGAATACGCGCCCACGACGTGATGGCCCCGGTCGACCGGGCGATCGGGGCCGGCATCGCGATCGCGACCCCGGCAAGCCGGTCCGCACTGAGGCTCGCGCGGGCGGCCAGGTCACGCACCACTGCGGCCACCACTTCGGGCGTTCCGCCCTCCCCGCACCCGACGTCAGCGAATTCCATGGCGGTGTCCATGCGGCGGCCGGCTCCGAAATCGAACAGGACAGCCCGCATGGCCGACACACCGATGTGCACGGCGACCACGATGCCCCGTCCGGAGACCAGCGCGACAAGCGACTCCCGGCCGTTGACCGGCTGCACATCGGCGATTCCGTCAGCACGCAGCTGCCGGACGACGTTGTTGATCGTCGCGGGCGACAGCCCGGTCTGCCGCGCCAGGCCGGCTTGCGAGCAGGGGCCACCGGTACGCAGCGCTTCCAGGACGCGCCCGGTACTGCCATGCCGATCTGCGTTTCTCCCACCAGAGCCGCGACGGCCGGCCTTGTGATCCCCAGATGCCATACGAGCAGCCTATTATTCAATTATTGAATAGTCAACCGCCCGCGAGGGCGGCATGACGCGAACGTTTCAGCACACCCATGCACCGACCCGCGCACCTCGACACCGGAGCAGTCGCCGCTCACGCCCGTCCAACCGACCACCTTCCGACACAAAAGACCTGGTTAAGAACGCAGGTCACGTTTGTAACCACCACATGTTGGCCATGTGTCAGCAATATTGCTAGCAACTCTTGACTTTCCCCGATTAATCAAAGAACCATGTGGTAGGCGTCACATGACCCGCTCCTGCGGCACCTCCGGTACGGGTCAGCGACCGACAACTTCCTCATGCCTCTTCTAGGAGCCCGCCTTGAGCGCAGCACCTAATCCCCATAGCGCCTTCGCCCCCCCTCCTCCACCCGGCGCGCACGGCCACCGCACCGGTGTCGCCATCGCCGCTGAGCACGTCAGCAAGCAATTCGGTCACGTCCACGCTCTCCGGGACGCCTCGATCAGGGCGGAATACGGCCAGATCGTGGCCCTCTTCGGCGACAATGGGGCGGGCAAGTCCACCTTTCTGCGCATCCTGCAGGGCATCCACCGCCCCGACTCCGGGCAGGTCGTCGTGGCCGACGCCCCGGTGACGATGTCGTCAGTGCGCAACGCACAAGCCCTCGGCGTCGATACCGTCCACCAAGACCTCTCGATGGCGCCCGACCTCAGCGTGGTGGACAACATGTTCATCGGACATGAGCTTCTCCGGCGGGGCCCGCTATCCACGCTCGGCGTACTGGACCGCCGGGAGATGGCCGAACGCACTGATGCAGCCCTGCGTGAACTGTCCATCAACCTGCCGTCCCTGTCTGTTCCGGTCCGAGACCTCTCCGGCGGCCAGCGGCAGGCAATCGCGGTGGCCCGAGCGGTCATGTGGTCACGGACCGCAGTCCTGATGGACGAGCCCACCGCCGCACTCGGCGCGCGCCAATCGGAACTGGTCTGCGACATGATGCGGACCGTCGCCGCCCGTGGCATCGGCGTCGTCGTGGTCTCGCACGACCTGCCCCGCATCCTGGACGTTGCCGACCGCGTGGTGATCCTGTGGCGCGGGAGCACAGCCCTCGATGCGCCAGCTAAAGATCTGACCGTTCCCGACGTGGTGGCGACCATGGTCGGCTACAACCAGCACGAGGAGGCGGCATGAGCTCCGTGACAGAGTCCGCCCCCGGCACAACAGCGATCGACACTCGGGCCGTGGCCGCACAACCAGCATGGCGCCGGTTGCTGGCCACGCGGGCCACCGGCATCCTGGTGCTGGATCTGTTGTTGTTCCTACTGTTCACCGTTCTGTCCGACGGATTGTTCGCGTCCTTGGCCAACGTCCAGTCACTGCTGCTGTCCATGACCGAAGCGCTGCTGCTGGCGGTCGGCCTGGCCATGATGCTCGGCGCCGGCATCTTCGACCTCTCGCTCGGCGCGAACCTGGTGCTCTCGTCCGTCGTCGGTGCCACGCTGATGAGCACGGTTGGGCAACGTTCGGCCGACGGGACCTCGTATGAGAACCTCGGCGTCACCGTCGCGGTCGGAGTAGGCGGATGCCTTCTCACCGGGGCACTGTTCGGACTGGTCAACGGATTTCTCGTGGCGTACTGGCGGATCAACGCCCTGATCGCCACCCTGGGCACGCTCGGCGTCGGGACCGGCCTCGCCTTCGTCGTCAGCGGAGGCGCCGACATCGCAGGCCTGCCACCGGAGGTTCAGTCCGGCTTCGGCCTCGTGACGCTCGGCGTCATACCGGTACCGGCAATCGTGGCGCTTCTGATCGCCGCCGCCATGTACTTCTGCATCCGCTTCACCCGATTCGGATCGCGAACCGTAGCCATCGGCTCTGCCACCAGCGCGGCCGAACGCGCCGGAATTCGTGTACCCCTTCATTTGCTGCGGCTGGCGGTCCTGGCCGGGCTGCTGGCGGGAGTGGCCGGGTTCATTGATTTGTCCCACTTCACCAGCACCAGCCTCAACGGTCACGCCAACGACGCCCTGAACGCCGTCACCGCGGCGGTCATCGGCGGCACCCTGCTCGAAGGCGGAAAGGTGTCGATCCCGGGAGCGCTCTGGGGCACAGGTCTCGCCGTCATCCTGCAGGGCGGGCTGGTCATCGTCGGAGTGTCGTCGTACTACCAACTCATGGCCGTCGGCATCGTGCTCATCGTGGCGGTCGGCCTGGACCGGGTCAGTTCGCTGCGCCGCGACCGTCGCTGAGCTGCCCCACTCTCTCTTGAACGTTCCTGCCCGGCACAACCGGCTCTCGGATTGTCAACAATATTGTCAATGTTGCTGTCGCCCGCGACAGCTTCCCTCGGAAGAGTGATGTCGTGACAAATAGCCCGCACCGGCCGCTCCTCGGCATGGCCGCCGCCCTCACCGTCTGCCTCACCGCCGCCTGCGGCGAGGTCTCCTCCGGCTCCTCCACAAATTCGTCGGCCGACGGCAAGATCTCCGTCGCCGCTGTCTACGGAATGACCAGCGACCCGTTCTGGACGTCGCTCGGCTGTGGGGCGAAGGCCGAGGCCGCCGCGCTCGGCGTGGAGTACAAAGAGTTCACCTCCGCCTCCGGGGACACGGCGGCGTACTCGCAGAACTTCTCGTCGGCCCAGCTCGCCAACCCCAGCGGAATCATGGTCAATCCCTCGAACCCCAACCAGTTCATCAGCCAGTACCAGAGTTCGATGAACAAGGGCGTCCCGGTGGTGACCATCAACTCCTCCGACCCGCCGGCGCAATACAAGGTGGTCGGAACCGACACCCGCGACCTGAGTTTCCTCGACGACCTAACCGATCTGCTTCCCCAAGGCGACGGCAAGCTCGCCGTCATCAACGGCATTCCCGGACTGCCGCCGGTGGACAACCGCCTCAACCCGGTCGTGGACGCCATCACGAAGAGCCGACCCGGGCTCACCGCGTTGCCTGCGCAGTACACCAATTTCGATGTCACCAAAGCGACTTCGACCGTTTCCTCCCTACTCATCGCCCACCCCGACCTGAAGGTCATCGTGGCGGCCGACGGCCCCGACGGGCAGGCGACCGCCGCCGCGGTCAAACAGGCCGGGAAGTCGGGCAAGGTGGCCGTCATCGCCTTGGACGCGGTGCCCGCCGAGGTCGACGCCCTGAAGGCAGGCACGATAACCGCCCTCGTAGCCCAGGCACCCGCCAAGATCGGCCAGCAGCAGGTGAAGGTCCTCGTCGACTACCTGCAGAAGAACCCCGGCGGAGGGCAAATCAGCGCGTCCAGCGACCTGGTCGGTGTTCCGCAGAAGCTGCTGACCAAGGACAACGTCGACGATCCGGCCCTCGGCGACTGGGTCTACAAGAGCCGTTGCTGACCAAGCAGGCTGCCGGAACCACGCGGTCCCCGGCACCCTGCTCCCGCCCCCGGAAGGAATCAGCATGATCATCGATTGTCACGGTCATTACACGACGGCGCCGGCCGCGCACACAGCCTGGCGTGAGCAACAGATCGCGGCATGGGAGGCCGGGGTCAGCCCACCGCCCTACCCTCAGATCGGCGACGACGAGATCCGCGAAACCATCGAAACCAGCCAGTTGCGGCTGATGGACGAGCGGGGCATCGACGTCACCCTGTTCTCACCCCGTGCCTCGGCTTCGTCCCCGCACCTCGGCGATGCAGCGGTGAGCCAGGACTGGTCCCGGCACTGCAACGACCTGATCCATCGGGTGACAACCCTGTTCCCCGGCCGGTTCGCCGGCGTCTGCCAGCTGCCCCAGTCACCGCGCGGCGGCTTGGACGCCTCGATCGCCGAGCTACGTCGATGCGTCGACGAACTTGGTTTCGTCGGCTGCAATCTCAACCCGGATCCCAGCGGAGGCCTACTCACGGCGCCGCCGCTGACCGACAAGAGCTGGTACCCGTTCTACGAGGCCATGGTGGAGCTCGACGTCCCGGCGATGGTGCACGTCTCAGCCTCGGCCACGCCCGGGTTGCACGCGACGGGCGCTTACTACATCAATGCCGACACCACCGCGTTCATGCAGCTGGTGCAGGGCGACCTGTTCACCGATCTGCCCGGCCTGCGGCTCATCATCCCGCACGGTGGGGGCGCGGTGCCCTACCACTGGGGGCGCTACCGCGGGCTGGCCGACATGCTGTCCCGGCCCGAGCTGGACACCCATCTGATGAGCAACGTCTTCTTCGACACCTGCGTGTACCACCAGAGCGGCATCGACCTGCTGCTCGGCGTCGTCGACACCGCCAACGTGCTGTTCGGCTCGGAGATGGTGGGCGCGGTCCGAGGCGTCGACCCACGCACCGGCCATCATTTCGACGACACCCGTCGCTACCTCGAGGCGTCGACGCTCGACGCGAGCGCCCGCGCCGCGGTCTTCGAGGGCAACGCCCGGCGCGTCTACCCGCGGCTCGATGCCGCCCTCGCCGCATCGGAAGGATCCCGATGAAGACCGTTGTCGTCACCGACCCCCCACGCGCCGACATCGCGGACGCGGACGCCCTCGGAAAATTCGGTGTCGCTACCGTGCACGAGGCGCTCGGCCGCGTCGGCTACCTCGGGCCCCAGCTGCGCCCGGCCTGGCCCGGCGCACGCATCGGCGGCACCGCCGTCACCGTCCTGTGCTGGCCCGGTGACAACACCATGATCCACGTTGCTGTCGAGCAGTGCCGACCCGGTGACGTCCTGGTCGTCGCGACCAACTCTCCGTGCACCGACGGACTGTTCGGCGAGCTCTTCGCCACATCGCTGGCCCACCGCGGCGTACGCGGAGCAGTCCTCGGCTGCGGCGTCCGCGACGTCGCTGAGCTCCGCGCCATGGGTTTCCCCGCATGGTCCACCGCGGTGAGCGCGCAGGGAACGGTCAAGGCCACCGCGGGTGCTGTCAACGTCCCCGTGGTTCTGGGCGCTCACGTGATCCACCCCGGTGACGTCGTCCTGGCCGACGACGACGGCGTCACCCTCGTCCCCCGGGCTGACGTACCACGGGCCCTGACCGCCGCGCAGGCACGCGCCGACAAGGAAGCAGCCACACGTGCCGCGTTCGAGAAGGGCGAACTCGGCCTGGACCGCTACGGCATGCGCGGCAAACTCGCCACACTCGGCATCGAGTACGTCCCCTACGACGCCTACGCAAGGGACAGCCGATGAGCCCGTCCGGGTACGACGAGACCGGCGTGCGCTGCACGATGATGCGGGGTGGAACCTCCAAAGGGCTCTACTTCGAGGCCTGCGACCTGCCCACCGGACCCGCAGAACGTAACGACCTCCTGGTACGCCTGATGGGCACCCCCGACCCTCGTCAGATCGACGGCCTCGGCGGCGCCACCTCACTGACCAGCAAGGTAGCCGTTGTCAGCCGGTCACCCGACCGGGATGCCGACGTCGACTACCTCTTCCTGCAATTGGGCGTCGACGACACCACGGTCAGCGACCGGCAGAACTGCGGCAATATCCTCGCCGGTGTCGGCCCGTTCGCCGTCGAACGCGGACTCGTGACCGCCGGGAAACGTGAGACCTCCGTACGCATCCGGATGATCAACTCCGGCAGTATCGCGGTCGCCACCTTTCCCACGCCCGGTGGTCGGCCCGACTACCGGGGCACCACCGCTATCGCGGGGGTTCCGGGCGCAGCCGCACCGGTCGTCCTGGCGTTCACGAACACCGAGGGATCCGCGACAGGCGCTCTGCTGCCCACCGGCAACGTGTACGACGTCGTCGAGGGCATCGGCGCGACCTGCGTCGACAACGGCATGCCCGTCGTCGTGGCCCGCGCGGATTCCTTCGGGCTGACCGGGCACGAGCCGCACGACGTGCTCACCGCCGACACCGCGCTGGGGGAACGCATCGACGTCTTCCGCCGCAAGGCCGCCCAGCTCATGGGACTCGGCGACGTCTCGGCCTCCTCCGTTCCCAAAACTGTACTGATCGCCGCGCCTGCCGACGGCGGCCACCTCAGCACCCGATCATTCATCCCGGTACAACCGCACTCCTCCCTGGGCGTGTTCGCCGCGATCAGCACCGTCACCGGGATGCTGCTGCCCGGCGCCGTAGGCCACGACCTCGCCCAGGGCTGGGCAACCGGCGACTCCCGTATCGACGTGGAGCACCCCACGGGCCATCTGCTGATCGATGTATCCGTGGACACCACGCGGACACCGGTACACGTCGTGCGTTCCGGCGTCGTGCGCACCGCCCGCAAGCTCTTCGACGGCACCGCGTACCCGCGTGCCTGAGACAACCCCTCACACCGTGGAGATCACATGCCCCCTTCGAACGACATCGCTCACCTGGCCCACATCGAACTACGCACCTCGGTGATGGAGGAGAGCCTCGCGTTCTTCACCCGGTTCCTCGGCATGACCGAAAACGGCACCGTCGGAGACTCGGTCTTCCTGCGTGCCTTCGACGACTACGAACAAGCGACTATCAAACTCACCGCGCACACAACCTCCGGTATCGGGCGCACCAACCTGCGAGCGAGCAGCCCCGAAGCGCTGGCGAACCGGGTCGCGAAGATCGAAGCCGCGGGACGCGGTATCGGCTGGCAGGATGGCGACCCCGGCTACGGGCCGACCTACGTGTTCACCGCCCCCGACGGCCACGAGTACGGGCTGTACTACGAGAGCCGGTGGTACACACCGCCCGCCGGTCTCGAACCCGCGTTGAAGAATCAGGCCCAGGCGACCCCGTCGCACGGCGTCCCGGTACGCCGGCTCGACCACGTCAACTATCTCAGCCTCGACGTCGTCGACAATCGTGACTTCCTGTGCGACATGCTCGGCGCGCGGGTCACCGAACAGATCGTGCTCGATGACGGCACCATCGCCGGTTCCTGGACGACGTTCACCAACAAGGGCTACGACGCTGTCTACACCCGCGACCGGACCAGGACTCCGGGCCGGTTGCACCATCTCGCCTTTGCCGTCGACACCCGCGATCACGTTCTGCGCGCCGCGGACCTCGCGATCGAGCAAGGCGTCTTCATCGAGACCGGCCCGCACAAGCACGCCATCCAGCAAACCTTCTTCCTGTACGTCTACGAGCCCGGCGGCAACCGCATCGAACTGTGCAACGCCGGTGCCCGGCTGATGCTCGCCCCGGACTGGCAGCCGATCGACTGGACCGAGGCGGAACGCGCCAGGGGCCAGGCCTGGGGATTGAAGACCATCGAGTCGTTCCACACCCACGGCACACCCCCGGTCGCGTGACCGCGATGAACCGTCCTTATCCGACAGCCGCACGTGAGGACAACAGCCGTGCCGGACAAGTACTTCGACGCCGTGATCGTCGGCAGGCGAACCCTGACCGACCGCATCGCCGAATTTCAGATCGCCGCCGCCGATGACCGCAGCCTGCCGATGGCGGAGGCGGGAACCCATCTCGAACTTCGATTCGGCGGCGCAGACGGGCGTTTCCTGCGGCACTACTCCGTCGTTGGCCCGCTCACGCTGGATCCCCGGCCCGAGTCATTCTGGCGCATCGCCGTGCAGCACGAGTTCCGCAACCGCGGCTCCGCGTTCCTGCACACCCACGTCCGGCGGGGCGCACGCCTGCTGGTGTCCCGGCCCGCCGGCGCTTTCCGGCTGCGCCGCAACGCCCCGCACACGCTGCTGGTAGCGGGCGGAATCGGCATCACCGCGATCCTGCCGATGATGCGATCGCTGGCCGTACGCGGCCGATCGTTCTCCATGCTGTACGCCGGAACCCGGCGTGCTGCCATGGCCTATGCCGACGAGGTAACGGCGATCGGCGGCGAGCGGGTCCACCTGCACGAATCCGACCGCAACGGGCTGCCGGACCTAGATGCGCTGCTCGCCGGTCAGCCACCCGGAACCATCGTCCACGTCTGTGGACCGCCCCCCATGATCGAAGCGCTGCGTAGCCGGGCTCGGGTACGGGGATGGCCGGACGAGCGGGTGCGTTTCGAGGTGTTCAACGCGGCGCACCGTCCCGACGACACCGGATTCACCGTGCGCCTGCCGTCCGGGCGCAGCGTCGAGGTCGGCGCCGGCATCACCATCCTCGACGCGTTGGAAGCCGCCGGTGTGGACACGCTCTCGGACTGCCGCCGTGGCGAATGCGGGCTCTGCGCCACCGACGTCCTCGATCAGCATGAGGGCATCGACCACCGCGACAGCTACCTCACGCCGGAAGAGAAGACAGCCGCGACTCAACTGACCCTGTGCTGCTCCCGAGCCCGCGGTCGGCTCATCGACCTCGATCTCAGCTAGGAGAGAGACCATGTCTGTGCCCGTTTCCGACGCGGCGGTGTTCGCCGCCATGGAACCGCACGACCCCGGCCAGTTCGCCACTCACACGACTCCTCTGGTACGCAACTGCTGGTACGTCGCCGGCCGCGCGGACGAGCTGGGTCGCGTCCCGCTGGCTCGCACACTGCTCGGCACCGAGGTAGTCCTGTATCGCACCCTCGCCGGCGAACCGGTGGCCATGCGCAACCGCTGCCCCCATCGGTCCTTCCCCCTGGCGCGCGGACAGCTCTCCGGTGACCGGCTGATCTGCGGCTACCACGGCATGGAGTTCGAACCCGACGGAGTTTGTGCCCGTATGCCGGCCATGGCCACCACCCCTTCCACCGTGGCGGTCCGCACGTTCCCCGTCGTCGACCGGGGCCCGTTGACCTGGATCTGGATGGGCTCGCCCGACCTTGCCGACGAGAAACTGGTCCCCGACACGAGCTGGCTGGCGGACCCGGCCTGGGGCACGGTCGCCGGCCAGTTCCACATCGACACCGACTATGTCGCCATGCACGAGAACTTGATCGACCAGACCCATTTCCCGTTCCTGCATCCCGACACCGTCGGTACCCCGGAGTACGCCCGTTCGAAGCTGACCGCCACCACGCAGGACAACCAAGTGATCATCCACCGGGCACTACGGAACTCTCCGCCACCGGCGGTATACGGTAAGCCCGCCGACATCATGCACAAGCGGGTGGACCGCACCTCCGAGGCACGATTCGTGTCTCCGGCGCTGCACGTCGCCTTTGCCGAAATCATCGATTCCGTGCCGGACCCGGGAAAGCCGAGCAATTATCGGTACAACATCACGCACGCTTTTACACCCGAAAGCAACACCTCCATTCACTACTGGTGGTTCAACTCGCGCGACTACCTTCCCGGCGATCCGGGCATCGACATGTTTTTGCGGGAGGCGTCCGCCAAGGCGTACTCGGAGGACGTCGAGGCCCTGGAGTGGATCATGAGTGTGGTGCGCAACGATCACGATCCCCAGATCGACCTCAGCTTCGCACCGGACAAACCCGGACTTATGGCTCGAAGGATAATGTACCGCCTCGCCGAGCTGGAAAAGTCGTGACGAAGCCGGGGGCGGACAAAAGGACGGCCTGCCCGCCCCCCGGCCACCCTCGCCTCACCATCGTCGAGCCGATGTCTATCGTCATCGGCATGGCCGAAACGCAGTCGTCCGACACCTCGCTCAGCGGCGCAGCCGGTCGTCTGACTGCTGAGCAGAGACTCCGCGAGGCGCTACTGGCGGGTCGGCTGGCCCCCGGCCACCGCCTGGTCGAAACCGAGCTGGCGGAGCAGTTCGGCGTCAACCGCAGCAGCGTCCACTTCGCGCTACGCGCCTTGGAGACCGACGGTCTGGTCGAGCGCATTCCCCACCGAGGGGCACGCGTGCGCTTCGTTTCGATCAGCGAGGCCGTCGGCATCCTGGAGTGCCGGCAACTGCTCGACGGGCTCATCACCCGCAAGGCAGCGGAGAACGCCACCGATCAGGAAGCAACGTTGCTGGACGGCAATCGGCGACGCATGAGAGACGCCATCGCCGGCCACGACTTCGTCAAATATTCGGATCTCATCCAGGAACATCACCGGCTCATCCGGACGATCGGCCGGCACCCCATAGCTACCGCCATTGAGGAACGGCTCCAGTGGCAGATCATCCGCCACCAGTTCCGATTGTCGCTGCGACCGGAACGTGCCGAGGAGTCCCTGCGCGAGATCGAGGCCGTCGTTGATGCCGTCATCGGCCACGACCCGGCCGAAGCCGAAGCGGCCTCCCACAGACACTTCCGCGGCGTGATAGCAGCGGTGCTGCGGGAAGCGACGAAACCAGTGGAATAGCGACCGGCTGCAGACGCAGGCTGCCGTGGCGGCGCACCGAACCACCGCAGCAGCCTGCGCCGATCCCGTCAATCACGGCCGCCGACTGCTAACTAATGCGTTGTCCATGAACGTTCGCCGGGTCTGTTCGGTCAGGCGGCCTTGAACCGGGACCAGCCCCAGCGTTGCTGGCGTTCGCTGCGGACGCGGACAGGTTGTCCAGGATGACGTAGATCGGGGCGCCGTCCGGCCGTGTCCTGCGGATCGATTTCAGCGCGGACAGGGTGTGATCTGCGCCTTTGCGCCGACGGTTGACGCCCCAGAGCTGGTCGTCGCCGAGGCTGTAACAGCCGTGGAAGTAGCGGATGCCGTGCGTGTGGCTATCTCCGGGTCTTCGGGGTTCTGTCCCGTCAAGCGTGATTGATCTTCAGGTCAGTGGGCCAGGAGGACTCGTTTGCGGAGCAGGTCGAAGCTGGCTCGGCCATACATTTGCCGCTTGAGCATCTTGATCCGGTTGACGTTGCCTTCGACCGGTCCGGAGCTGTGGGGCAGGCTCAGCCCGGCGGTCACGGCGTCGAGGTCGCTTGTCACGCCGTTGATGAACCGGTTGATGCCCGGCAGATCGGCGTGCTTGGCGTGGGTGAGCCATTCGCCGAGGCGGTGACCGTGTCGCTGAGTCATGATCTCGGCGAAGGAACGCACCAACTCGGCCGCGGTCCGCAGTTCCGGGCAGCTTTCGAGGACCGTGGCCAGGCCGACGGTGTCGCTGTCGGTGAGGTTATCGGGGTGCCGGCAGATCCAGCCGGTGATTTGCCGCGTCGAGAACGGTTTCGGGTTCACGCGTAGGTCCGGTCGTGCCCGGTGCTGTTCGACGAAGCCGCGGACGATGCCGTAGCCGCCGGTGAATCCTTGCGCGACAACCTCGCGGTGCAGCACCGAGGCTTTGAGACATCAGCCGGCGATCCGCTCAGCCAGATAGGGCTTGAACCGGTCGAGCAGACTTGCCCGCTGCTTCGGCACGATCATCATTTCCTGCCACGTCGCGGCGTGGGCATAAAGGGACACGGTCCGGTGGTTCCAGCCCATGTGACGGGCGATCTGCCGGAACCCGGCGCCTTGCGCAAGCATCTCGTGAACCAGGGCATGATTCGCCTGGCGGCGTTGGGCCTTCGCGCCCTGCGGCTCCGCGCCCGCATCCGCATCTGCGGCGGTGGAAGCCCCGGCGACGGGTTTCTCGATCAAGCAGCTCTTGTGTTTGGCGACCAGGCGTTCGACCGCGGTCGCGAGGTTCTGCCAGAGGTGGAAACGGTCCGCAACCTGCACCGCGTCCGGCGCCCCGGTCCGAGCGCCGTCGGCATAAGAGGACGCCCGGTCCCGGCAAATCACCTCCGGTGACTCGTGTCCGAGTAACCAGCCGGCGAGCGGTGCCGCGTCACGTCCCTCAACGAGGTCGAGGACACGGTGGTTCTCGCAGTCGATCAGAACGGTGCCGTAATGGTGTCCTCGCCTGATGGCGAAGTCGTCGACACCGAGCACCCGCACCGAGCCCACCGCCGAGTCAGGGACCGCCCGGACCAGCCGCAACAGGCTGTTACGGCTGGTCCGAACCCCGACCTTGCCGGCCAGCCGGACACCGGCCCGACCGGCCAACGCCAATCCGATCGACGTCAGCATCCTCCGCAACGGATCGCTGCGACGAGCCCGTCGGCGTGTCAGCCCGACGACTGCTCGACGAACGTCCGCATCTCGCAGACGGTGTTGAGGCAGAAGAAGCGGCGCACCGTCAGACACAACTCCACCAGCCGGCCAGCGACCGGCAAATCAGCCAACCGGCGCTGATACCGCGAATGCACCCGCCGAGACGACACCGAGCACGCCGGGCAGCACTGTTCGCCGCTGCGCACCGCGGCATGAAGAACGACGCCTCCGCCGGTAGTAGTGACTTCGCTGATCTCTACGCCGTCAAGATGAGGCAGGAGCCTGCCGATGATCTCATCACACCATCAACCCAACGATCGATCACGATAAACATCGATCACTCTTCACGGGACAGAACCCAGTTTTGACACCACGGTTGGTGGACGCTCGATCGGATGGATTCGATGTTCGCGAGTTTCGACACCACCGGTGGTGGTGGGAGCATCGGCTGATCCGAGACGGAGGCCGGCCGATGCCGCGGATGTCGAAGATCGAGAAGTTCGCGGCGATCCGCCGTGATCTCGCCGCGGAAAGGCAGCCGGCGTCGACAATGCGCACGCCCACCGGTGGCGGCACAACTTCGCCCACGAATGGCACAAGGCCGGCGGAAACACCGGCGACCTGCTGTTGCTACTCGGCTGGGCGTCGGAGGACATGCCCCGCCGGCATGGAGCCAGCGCTGCCGCTGAGCGTGCGCAGGAGCTTCAAGTCCGGATGGGGATCGGCGAGAATGTCTGACTCAGACGTATCCCCGGCCATGAGACCGTGATGGCGACCTGCTAACAGCAGCGCAAGTGTGGGAGCCTGGCGGCGGCTCCCACACCCCGGTTCTTGTCTCAGCCGGCGGTAGCGCCGAAGGACTCCAACCGGTGCCGCAGCGCCTTCAGGCCGAGGCTGGGCTGCAGATCGCCTCGGCCTGAAGGAGCAGACCGCGACCACTCAGGAGATGAACCGCACGCTCAGCGGAGCAGCCTCCGGCGCGGGTGAGATCGCCACGACGATCAGCACGGTCTCGGACGCCACCCGCCGTACGACCGACACGGTGGCCGACACCAGGGCCGCCGCGAATGAGCTGACGGTGACGGCCGCGGAGCTGCAGTCGGTGGTCTCCCGCTTCCGCTTCTGAACGGGTGTGGGCCCCGGATCGTGCCCTGGGGCATTTACGAGGCGACGGACAGGGTGCCCTGCTGGATCAGGTGCAGTAGCCCCGGAAACCTATTGTCGAGTTCCTCGCGGCGCAGGACCGGCAGCCGGTGCGGGCCGTCCGCGGTGCATACCGTGATGCCCGCGTTGAGCAGCTTGGTGAGGTGGTAGGAGCAGGTCGAGGTCGGTAGTGCGACCTGTTCGGCGATCTCACCGGCGGTGCGCAGCTCGCCGTCGATGAGCAGACGCACGATCGCGAGGCGGCTCTCGTCGCCGAGGACCGCGAAGACCTTGTCCAGGCCGGGCAGGGGTATCGGGGCCGAGGTCCGGGGTGCGCGCGCCATGACCGCATGCTAGCATCCTCCAACATTTCCAAATTCTTGGAAATGCCGAATAGGTGAGGTGGGCTATGAGCGACGACAGCCGCGTCCAGTACCTGCTCGACCGGATCGAGATCCAGGACAAGGTCGCGCTGTACGGCCTGGGGCAGGATCTGCACCAGGCCGACAGCGGAGATGCCAACGTGCTCGCGCAATGGGGCGAGTTGTTCACCCCGGACGTGAAGATCGACGCGACCTCGGCCGGGGCGAAGGTTTTCGAACTGCCGGAGTATGCCGAGATGATGCGCGGCAAGGGGCTGGTCGGGGGTGCTGCAGGTCTGGGCCTGTCCTTCAACGCGTGGCAACACGTCGAAGGGCACGCAACGGTCACCCTGCAGGGCGACCGGGCCCACTCGATTACCCCGCACCTGCACATGCACGCGGCTCGAAACGGCTTGGGCAACACCTTCGCCGTCGGCTACTGGCATGACGACTGGTTGCGCACGGAACAGGGCTGGCGGATCCACTTCCGCCGACTGGAACACCTGTTCATCCAGACGTTCGCGGCCATCGATAACCCGCCGATCGTGTCCGGCATCGATCACTTCTGATACACGACGCTCGATTCCGGAAGCTCCCGCGCCTGCTATCCAGACGGGCGCGGGTGTTCTCCGTTGAAAGAAATCGACCGAACGAAACCTGCAGCAATGACTTCGACGGGACCGGCGCACCGATCACGGACGCCGCACTTACGAGGTATCCGGGCTTGGACCGGCTGGTGTTTCAGCCGGCCGGCACTCCCGAATCGATCCTCTTGCCGGCAGCTCCTGGGCGTCAGCGGCGTCGAGGTCCTCTACCGCTTCCAGGCATTCGACGTCAGCGGTCGCCGAGAAGGTCCTCGGCGTCCAGCTGGTCAGGAATGCGGCGCGGTAGCCGTTGGTCGCTGCGATGATCGGGTCTGCGTGGTGGTGCTGGTTGGCTTCCACCACGGCGCCGAGTATGGCGACGCCGATGCCGGCGCCGATCTGCTGGCCGACGGACACCAGGGCGGACGCGACGCCGGCGTCGGCGTCGCGTCGGCGTCGGCGTCGGCGGGGTGGACGGCGGCCAGTGCGGTGAGGGTGAGCGGGACGAACGTCGCGCCGAGTCCGGCCCCGAGAACCGCGAGCGGGATGATCATATCTGGATATGCGCGGTCGCGGTGGCCTGGAGAGCCAGTCCGGCCGCGCCGGTCGCCGCGAGCAGCAGGCCGGCGAGCAGGGTGGGACGGGTGCCGGTCCGGGTGACGATGTGGCCGCTGAGGATCGCCGCGGCACCGAGTGGGACGGCGAAGGTGAGGAACGCCAGCCCGGCTCGCAGGCTTTGAAGACCGAGCACGTTCTGCACGTAGAGCATGAGGAAGAACGCGAGGCCGTAGAGGGCCAGGCCGGCCACCAGCGTGCCGGTGTACGCGACGGCACGGGCCCGGTCGGCGAGGATGCGCCAGGGCAGGGGGCTCGGCGCGGCGACGCTGCGGGTGCCGATAATTCCCTACTCCGCGACGGTCGGTTTCGCCGGTCGCCGGGCACTGAGCAGCAACCCGCTGCCGGCCCCCAACGACACCAGGCCCAAACCCGCTGTCGCGCTGATTCCCGGAACTCCGTCGACAGTGATCAGGACGATGATGGCCGCGGCGAGGTTGAAGAGGAAGAGAAACCACATTACCGGTTTCGTGCCGAGGAAGGATTTGACGGGTTCATTCCGGGCTATCAGGGTCCCGGTGATGAGCGAGACGACCAAACCGCCGTACGTCGCAATGGTTTGGAAAAGTCCGTCAAAAACGAAGCTCGAGCCGATGCAGTTGGCGATGCCGACGACGAAAAGAGCCCAGACACCGGCCCAGATGAGGCGTGATATCAAGATTCTTCCTTCCGAATTTGGCGCGTGGTTCGGTGGGCGCGGCAGAACGCCGCAAGATGAACTGGAACAGCTCGGTAATTGGTTCCAGAACAGCTTTCCGATCGAGGCGGTCCGGAAGAACAGCAGATGAGTGATGCTCGGCTACTGCGAACACGGTAGGCGAGGTCACGGTGAGCTGGCGGATGGGAACCTCAGCTCCCCATCCGCCAGCCGTCGGTCAGCGGTGCCAGCGCATCCAAGCGGCCTGGCCGCCGTCGAGGAGCACGTCGGTGCCGGTCAGATAGAGCGACTCAGGGCCGGTAAGGAAGGCAGCCAGGGCGGCGAGTTCGCCCGGAGTTCCGGGACGACCGATACCGCAGGCCTGCAGGGAGACCATCATGTGATGTCCGGCCTCGCTCTGCTGCTCGGCGTGCGACATCGGGGTGGAGATGACTCCGGGGCTGATCGAGTTGATCCGGGCCCCGCGCCGGTTGTAGTCCATGGCGGCGGCTTGGACCCGGACGTGGTTGGCCCGCTTGGCCAGGATGTACGCCCCCACCGGGGCCCCGCCCTCGGCCGCGCGGACCACGTCGAGGTCGAGCAGGTCCGCGGCGGGCGTAGTGGCCAGGGCGGCTTCCTGGTCCGGGGTGAGCTGGGCAACGTGCCCGGCGACGCTGGCGACGCAGACCAGCGACATTCCCCGGGTCGCGACTGGCTCGAAGGCGTCGATGACGAGGGCGGTGCCGAGCAGGTCGACCTTCATGATCGTGTCAACCGGTGCGGTCGCGGCGGACACACCGGCGGTGTGGACCACTGCGGCCAACCGTCCTTCGGCCGCGGCGGCCTCGGCCAGTTTGGTTACCGATGCGGCGTCGGACACATCGGTGATCTGGCCTGTCACCGCATAGCCCTCGGCCTGCAGGGCCTCGACGGCTCGGTCGAGGGTCTCGGGGGAGGCGTCGGCGAGAATCGTGGTGCGGCCGCTGCCGATCCGGCGCGCCACGGCCAGGCCCATGCCGCCGGCTCCGGTGACGACCACGACATCGGGATTCTGGGTCATCAGATGTCCTTCCAGAGGGCACCCGTGGCGATCTTCTGCCGCCAGGGCCGGATTGCCTTGGGTGACATGCCGACAGCGAGCACGCCGGCAAGCCGGGCGTCCTTGCGGTAGGCGGCCAGGAGACGGCGCTCTTCGAGGTCGCCGTCGACAATGGCGACCTCGTCATGACCACGCAGATAGCCGTAGGCATGGATCTTCATGTCGTACTGGTCGGACCAGAAGTACGGAACCGGCGCGAACGGCTTGCGGGCCTCGGGATTGAGCAGGTTGCGCGCTGCGGCCAGACCCTGTTCGGCGGCGTTGGTGCGGTGCTCGATCCGCATCGTCTCCCCGAACAATGGGTTGTGCCATCGAGCCACATCACCGGCGGCATAGATGCCGGGCGCGGCGGACGTGTACTGGTCGCAGACCACCCCGTCGGCGATCTGCAGGCCGGAGCCGTCGAGCCACTCAGTGTTGGGCAACGATCCGATCGCAATCAGGACCTCGTCGGCCTCGACGAGGTCGCCGCCGGCCAGCCGGACTCCGCCGTCGGCGACCTCGGTCACGCTCACGCCGGTGCGCAGGTCGACGCCGTGCTCGATGTGGGCCTTCGACAGGACCCGGCCGATCTGTGCCCCGACCGCGTGGGCGAGCGGCACCGGCGCGGGTTCGAGCATAACGACCTCGCAGCCGAGCCCCCGGGCCACGGCAGCGGCCTCGGCGCCGAGGAATCCGGCGCCGACGACAGCCAGGCGGACCCCTGGCTTCAATCGTTCCCGCAGGGCGAGTGCGTCTTGCACCGTCCGCAAGACGTGCGCGCCGGCGCCACTGAGCCGCCGTGGCCGGACCCCGGTGGCAATGATCAGCCCGTCGTAGTCAGCGGCTTTGCCGTCGGCGAGCTGTACGCGGCGTGCGGTGGTGTCAAGGCCGACCGCCCTCGCTCCGAGCCGCAACTCCAGTCGCAGGCCCGTGATGTGGTCGAGCGTACGCAGAGCGAGCCGATCGCCTTCCCATTCAGAGGCGAGGATCTGTTTGGACAGCGGCGGGCGATCGTACGGCAAATCGGTTTCTTCACCGACCAGCGTGATCGTCTCGTCGTAGCCTTCGCGGCGCAGGGCTTCGGCGGCCGCGAGCCCGGCCGCCGAGGCACCTACGATGACGATCTGCTTCACGGCGCGACCAGGAGGATCGCGGCGGCCGGGCACACTGCGGCGGCCTCCCGCGCGTCCTCGTGATGCTCGGGGCCGGGCTCAGCGTTCAAGACGATCGCGACGCCGTCCTCCTCGCGCTGGTCGAACAGGTCGGGGGCGACCATGACGCACTGGCCGGCGGCAACGCATTTGGGTTCGTCGAATTCAATGCGCATCAGGTTCTCCTTCACCAGGTCACCGGCAGGGTCTTGAGGCCATAGGCGACGCCTTCCATCGCGAAGGCGACCTCCTCGAACGGCACGGCCAAGGCCAGCGTCGGCACCCGGCGGTAGAGGGTGCTGTAGGCGACCTGCAACTCGACCCGCGCCAGCGACTGGCCCAGGCACTGGTGCACGCCGTAGCCGAACGCGTGGTGCTGGCGTGCGGGGCGGGTAAGATCCAGCTTTCCGGCCTCCGGGAACTCCTGCTCGTCCCAGTTCGCGGCGGACAGGTCGAAGATGATGCCGTCACCGGCCTTGATGGTGGTGCCGTGCAGTTCGATGTCCTCGTTGGCGATGCGCCGGATCCCGGTGTGCACGATGGTCAGGTAGCGCAGCAGCTCCTCGACCGCGTTGGCCACGAACTTGGGGTCGTCGCTGCGCTCGCGCAGCAGCGCCAGCTGGTCGGGGTTGCGCAGCAGGGCCAGGGTGGCCAGGGAGATCATGCTGGCGCTGGTCTCGTGCCCGGCAATCAGGATCGCCGAGCTCATGATGACCGCCTCTTCGAAGGTCATCTCGCTAGCCTTGACCCGGCCACCCATCTCTGACATGACGTCATCGGCCGGCTCGGCCATCTTCTTCTGCAGCAGCGCGGCCAGGTACTCGCCGAGGTGACGGCTGGCGGTGGCGGCCTCGTCCGGCGTCGACTCGTGGCTGATCGCCTTGGTGCTGTTCTCCTGGAAGAACTCGTGGTCTTCGTACGGGGCACCGAGGATCTGGGTGATGACCAGGGTGGGCACCGGCAGGCCGATCGCTTGCACCAGGTCAGCCGGCTTGGGCCCAGCCAGCATGTCGTCGACCAACTGGTCGACGACCTCTCTGATGCGAGGCCGCAACGCCTCGACCCGTTTGACCATGAAGGGCGCATTCACCGTACGGCGCAGCCGGGTGTGGACGGGCGGATCGGTGTTGGTGATCAGGTCGGGGTGGTGCGGGGCCCCCGCGGCCCGGCCCCGGGTCATGTGCGGGTATCCCTCCCGCTTCTCGTTGATGCTGATCCGCGGGTCGTTGAGCAAGGCCCGCTGGTCGGCGTGGCGGGTGATGAACCACGGCGTGCTGCCGTCCCAGATGCGCACCTTGCCGACCGGGTTCTCCCGGGTCATGGCCAGCACCGGAGCGGCGGGGTCGAAGGGACAGCGGGAGTCGCGTGTGGCCGGATAACCGGGGACGACGCTGGTGTCTGACATGGGTCTCCTCGGGCTGGATGGAGCCGAGATAATTGGTTAAACCCATGCAAACAGAGCTTCCAGACAAGCCGCAGACATCGATCGAACGCCCGGCAGATGTGGATCAGGTCACTTCGCGAGGGCAAGCCGGTAGCCGAACCCCCGGTGCGTGTGGATCAGCGTAGAACCGCTCTCGTCGACCTTCTGGCGCAGTCGCGAGACCAGCCGCTCGATCGTGGCGTCCTGCCGGGCATCGCCCCAGACCTGCCTCGACAGTTGCTCCTTGGACAACACACGGCCAGCGTTGAGCAGCATATGCCGCAACAGCCGGTACTCCGCCGGGGTCACTTCCAGCAGCCGGCCGTCACGCCAGGCCCGCCGGACGACGTCATCTAGCACCAGGTCGCCGTGGCGCAGCACGTCCACCGGCCCGGTGGTGCCGCGTTCCCGTACGAGAACCTCGGCCCGCGCCAGGAGTTCGGCACTGCGGCACGGCTTGGTGATGTAGTCCTCCACCCGGGTTCCGAGTACCGGCACCAGCTCACCCAGGAACTCGCAGCCGGTCACGCAGAGCACCGGCGGCCGCTCCGAGAAGACGGCGTGCTGCCGACCCAGGATGTCGAGGTCGGCGGTGTCCCGGTCGACCACGATCAGATCGACCGGTTGCTCGGCCAGCAGCCGCACCGCAGCAACCCCGGTCGACAGCGTCGCGACCCGGTAGCCGGCCCGCAGCAGCTCGGTCGCCAGCTCGTCGCGTAGGCGGGGCTCTGAGGCCACCACCAGGACATTTGGTTCACGTTTGATCGCCGTCACGGCTTGCACCTCACCTATGCCACGCCCCGGCGGGGACGAACGCACATCGGATCACATGGATTGAAACATCTGGTCGCCGCCCTGTCGTCGTTCGACCGCGGTACGGCTTCGACTTCAACGGCCGGACCCTCACCACCCGGCTCGCGATCACCGACGGCGAACTCGTCGGCGCGCACAGCAGCGGCGAGGCCGCCCACCATCTGACCCGGACCGGGAACATGGTCGTGGCACCGCCGGGTTCGGGCGTGTTCCGGGTCGGGGCCAGCGTCCCGCACGACCACGACGGCGACGACGTACCTCGCGAGTTCTTCCAGAAACTGCTCGACGAACGCGTCCCGGGCGGGCTCCGGCTCGGGCACATGAACTTCAGCGGCGTCTTCACCGCCACGTCCGTGCCTCCTCGCGCTACCGCAAGGACCGGGTCTTCCACTCCGGCGACGCGGCGCACGCCATGAGCCCGTCCGGCGCGCATGGACTCAACACCGGACTGCACGACGCCGTCAACCTGGGGTGGAAACTCGCCGGGGTGCTGCGCGGACAGTACCGGCCCGGCCTGCTCGACACCTACGACCCGGAACGACGCTCCGCCGTATGCGCCTTCTCCGATTTCTCCACCCGGCTCGCCACCATCGGCCTCTACACCAAACGCCGGCAGATCCTGGTACGCGACGCCGCCTACCGTCTGGGCTCGCTCACCGGCCTGCTGGAACGCCACATGTCGCCGCGGCTGGCCCAGCTCGACAGCCATTACGGGCCGGGCAAGGGCCGCCTGGGTGCCGGTGCCCGGGTACCAGTCGGGTGGACGCCCACCCCGGTCGCCGCGACCCTCGCCGTTGACTCACGAGGTCGTGGGACGCCTGCCGGCCCGGCTTGGAGCGACGAAATCTTCGGTGGCGTCGTGCAGGGCCCAGGCAAACCGCCCGGCGCTGCGCAACACCCGGTCCGAGCAGACCGGCGCGGGAAGAGGCGGATGGGCCGCCTCTCCGGGCAGGCGAGTCAGCACATCCTGGCCGCCCGGCCCGCCTCCGAGCATCCGGGGCGCGCGGGTGGAACCGCAGGCCGCCGGGTGATCGAGGAGGGCCTGGACATCGGCCGCGGCGGGGCCGCGGCGGTGGGTGACGGTGTCGCCGTCACGGATCGGGGCAGCAAACCGGCCGTCGGGTAACACGTCATCGCTCATCGGGAAAAGTCTCCTTCAGGGACGGCAGCGGCTGGGGGCGCCGCACGGTGCTGCAGCGTGGTCCAGGGCAACCCGAGCCCGCACTGCACCGCCATTCCACTTTTGCACTATATTGATGCGT
Organism: Actinoplanes oryzae; assembly: GCF_030757795.1. Lineage (GTDB taxonomy): Bacteria > Actinomycetota > Actinomycetes > Mycobacteriales > Micromonosporaceae > Actinoplanes. Next base: position 3,846 of record NZ_JAUQWH010000049.1, on the reverse strand, counting down.
ACGATCGTACATTCAGTGTACGATCGTACGCATGACAGCCACCGACACCGCCGATGACGACTTCCGATCCATGCGTGACCGGATGTTGGCCGGAGACCTGTATCGCGGCGCCGATCCGGAGCTCGAAGCCGAGATGCGCCGGGCCATGGTGCTGACCAAGGCGTTCAACGACAGCGACCCGACGGACCCGGACGCGCGCCGCGAGCTGCTGCAGCAATTGCTCGGTTCTGTCGGCGCCGAGGTGGACATTCGCCCGCCCCTGCATGTCGACTACGGCAGCCACCTGCACGTCGGCGACCGCACCTTCATCAACTTCGGGCTGATGGCCCTCGACGTCGCCCAGATCCGCATCGGCCAGGACGTGCTGATGGGGCCGAACGTGCAGCTGCTGACGCCGACGCACCCGATCGACCCCGAACCACGCCGCGCGAAATGGGAGGCGGCACTGCCGATCACGATCGGCGACAACGTGTGGATCGGCGGGATGACAGTGATCTGCCCCGGCGTGACCGTCGGCGACAACTCGGTGATCGGCGCCGGTGCCGTCGTCACCAAGGACATTCCCGCCGACGTGGTCGCGGTGGGCAACCCGGCACGCGTCATCCGCTCCGTGTACGACAGATGAAAGCGCCACGCCGCCGCTACGAGCCGGACCGCCGGCAACGGCTCGTCGAGGCCACCCTCGACGTCATCGCCGAACGCGGTGTAGCCGGCACGACCCACCGCCGGGTGGCCGCCGCCGCCGACGTGCCGCTAGGCTCGGTGACCTACCACTTCACCAGCCTCGACGATCTGCTCACATCCGCCTTCACCCACCTCGCGCAAACCATGGCCGCCGCGTTCGAGCAGCGGCTGGCGGCGATCGAACCGGGTGCAGACGCCCGCGCGGACGTGGTCGAGTCGATGCTGCCCGACCTGGTCGACAACCAGCGCAGCGCTGTACTGACCTACGAGTTGTACGCCGCGGCGGCCCGAGACCCACGTCTACGGGCGATCACCCAGGCGTGGATGGACCGCAGCCGCCAGGCACTGCAACGACACTTCGACCCCGACACCGCGGAAACTCTCGACGCGCTGATCGAGGGCCTACTGCTGCACGCGACCCTCTCCACCCGGCCGGTCGACGCCCGCAAGATCAGAGATGCGGTCGCCCGGCTCATCCCCGGCGCCTCCCCCGAAAGGCGCCCATGACCACCATCGCCGCTCGGCGTACCGGCCTGTTCCTGCTCTTCTTCATCCCCGGGCTCCTGCTGTCGTCCTGGGTGACCCGAACTCCCGATGTGCGGGACCTGCTCGATGCCTCGACCGCCGAGATGGGCATCGTGCTGTTCGGCCTGTCGGCCGGTTCGATGCTCGGCGTGCTGGGTTCCGGCGCATTCGTGTCCCGGTTCGGCGCCCGCCCCGTCATCACCGTCGGCATCAGCGCCGTCCTGCTCGGCATGCCCGTGATCGCGCTCGGCGCACACCTGTCGCAGAGCGTCCTGGTCGGCGCCGGTCTGTTCCTGTGCGGATTCGGTATCGGCGGCGGCGAGGTCGCCATGAACGTCGATGGCGCCGATGTCGAACGCGTCTCCGGCCGGATTCTCCTGCCGACCCTGCACGGCTTCTACAGCCTCGGCACAGTGCTCGGTGCGGCGACCGGCATGCTGCTGACTCTCGCGGGTCTGCCGGTCGTCTGGCATCTGCTCATCGTCACCGCCATAGCTGTGCCCGTGGCGGTCTTCTCCGTGCGGCGCCTGCCGTACGGCGTGGGCCGGCAACCACGGCGAGCACCGGCCGCCGAGCAGGCCGGAACACCGGCCCCGAAGCTCTGGCGAGAACCGGCGCTGCTGCTCATCGGCGCCATCGTGCTGGCCCTGGCCCTCGCCGAGGGCGCCGCCAACGATTGGCTCCCGCTGATCATGGTCGACGGGCACGACCTCAGCCCGGCCCTGAGCTCTGGCGTCTATCTCGTCTTCAACATCGCGATGGCCACCGGCCGGTTCGTCGGCGGCTGGCTACTGCGACGCTTCACCCGCCCGGTGATCCTGTGCGCCAGCGCGGTCACCGGCGCGATCGGCCTGCTGCTGATCATCGTGGTCGACAACCAGGCTGTCGCCAGCGGCGCCGCCCTACTGTGGGGTCTGGGCGCGGCACTCGGCTTCCCGGTGGCCCTCTCGGCCGCCGCCGACTCGGGGTCCAACTCCACCGCCCGCGTCTCGCTGGTCGCCAGCCTCGGCTACGTCGCGTTCCTCGTCGGCCCGCCCGCGCTCGGCTTCATCGGCGACCACTACAGCCTGCGCAGCGCGATGATCCTTGTCCTGGCCCTCGTCACCCTCGCTGCGGTCCTCGCACCGGCCATGCGAGCACGCAACCTGCCCTCGCCCGGCGACGGTAACGATGTGCGCGAAACTGGTAGCGCTACCGCCGCCCACTGATCACCGATTCGTGGCCGAAGCCCCGTACGAAAGCACCTGCTGACCGGGACGACCGTGTTGTCGTACTTCCAGCAGAGCCCGCGGTCTTGCTGACTGGTGTCCACTTCTCGGAGGAGGTGACGGGAACCTCAACCCACTCGACGCCCCCGGCCCACCACGAACGCAGGTCCTACCAGCGGAACGCGCCCGCCAGTTCCTGCATTCGGCTGGCGATGCGTCCGACATCGGAGGCTGCCGACGCAGTCCGCGCGGCCGAGTCCTTCATTTCCGAGGCCGCGGACGTGACCCCGTCGATCGAGGCGGCGATCTCCCGGCTCCCGGCGGAAATGGTGTCGAACGTGCGGTCCATCTCGGCCCTTGTGGCTGACTGCCCCTCCACCGAGGCCGCGATGTTCGATCGCCGGCCAGCCGCAAGATGTACGCCCAGTTCGAGCGGATGTTCACCCTCCTCGGCGGGACGGATCCCAGCGTCCGCGGGCGGATAGACGTCACGATGGTCGGCGACGGATTCCTGTTCAGCGGCGTCGCCCCGCAGCTGAGCGGCCTTCCCACACGGAGCCGCGCGACCATCTCCTGCGGGTTGCCCGCAAGCTCCTGGTCACCGAATGACCATCAACAGTAACGTTGCCGATCGGCCACATAACTGGAGTGCATCGCATCCGTCCGAGCACCCTCATCATCGATCTCTCCGCCGTCGTGCACGCCCAGGGCCTGCAGTTCTGGTGCTCCGCCCTCGGCGTCCCGGCCGTCTGCGCGGGCTACGGTCCCCATCACATTCTCGACGGCGCGTCGGCCCGAACCGGGTCGTCGTTCAGGAGATCCAGTCGAGTGCGCCCCGGGTGCACTTCGACATCCACACCGACGAGTTCGAGCACCACGCCAAGCCGGTCGAGTAATCTAAATCAAGCAGTTGACTTAACTGGACTCCCTCTTTAGGGTTTTTGGGAAAAAAGACTCTAAAGCGACGGAGGGTTCTGTTGTCTCCCATCACGCCCGAGGATCTGGAAGAGCTTCGTGGGAAGTACCGCCGGGAGCGGGATCGCCGCATCCGGCCCGAAGGCCAGGCTCAATACCGCAAGGTCGCCGGGGAGTTCGGGTACTACGCCAAGGATCCGTATACCCCGATCACGGACCGGGCCCCGCTGACCGACCGGGTCGAGGTTCTGGTGATCGGTGGCGGGTTCGGCGGCCTGATCAGCGGCGCCCGCCTACGGCAAGCCGGCGTCGAAAGCATCCGGATGCTCGACGAGGCCGGCGACTTCGGCGGCACCTGGTACTGGAACCGCTACCCCGGCATCCACTGCGACATCGAGGCCAGCGTCTACATGCCGCTGCTGGAGGAGACCGGCACGGTGCCGACCTGGCGCTACGCCCCGGGCGAGGAAATACGCCAGCACGCGATCACCATCGCCAAGACCTTCGACCTCTA